>JAEVZM010000363.1 GCA_023392225.1 Pseudomonadota bacterium | reverse complement strand
CGCCTCGTCGGCGACTTCTTCGACGATTGCTACCGCGCGGCCATCGACTTCACGGAAACGTCGGGTGCGCATCTGGTGCCGCCTTTCGACCACAAGGACATTATCGAGGGGCAGGCGAGCGTGGCCGCGGAGATCGCCGCGCAGATGCCCGATGGGCGCGAGCCCGACATGGTGTTTTTGCCGATCGGTGGTGGCGGACTGGCGGCAGGCGTAACGCGTTACATGCGCGAGAAGGGAGCCACCACGCGCTTCGTGTTCTGCGAACCGTTCGGCGCGCCAAGCCTCAAGGAAGCGCTGAAGCTGGGCAAGCGGGTGAAACTCGACAAGGTCGACAATTTCGTCGACGGCGCGGCCGTGGCCGAAATCGGCCGCGAACCGCTGCGCTACCTCAAGGAGTTTGACGAAGCCTCCGTCAGGCTCGTTCCGGAGAACCGGCTGTGTGCGACGATGATCGAGATGCTCAATGTCGAGGGCGTCGTGCTGGAGCCGGCTGGTGCGCTCTCCATCGATGCGCTCAAGGATTTTCCCAAGAAGGAGATCAAGGGCAAGACTATCGTGCTTGTGATCTCGGGCGGCAACTTCGATTTCGAGCGCTTGCCTGATGTGAAGGAGAGGGCGCTTCGCTTCGAGGGGCTGAAGAAATATTTCATCTTCCGCTTCCCGCAGCGTCCGGGCGCGCTGCGCGATTTCCTTGAGCTTCTCGGTCCCGACGATGATATCTCCCGCTTCGAGTATCTGAAAAAGTCGGCGCGCAACTTCGGCTCGGTGCTGATCGGTATCGAAACCAAGGACGCCCGCAATTTCGCGGTGCTGGCGAAGCGATTCCATGAAGCGGGCTGGGCTTACCAGGACATCACAGAGAACGAGACACTGGCCGAATTCATCATTTGAACTGGCGCAGCCGACAAGACCTCAACAGGTCTTCTTTCGCACTGCAACATATATTTGGTTGCTTTTTCCGGCCGAATGGGCCATATGCGGCGACATGGGCGCTTGGGCCGGGCTTCCGGCTTTCCCGACAGATGGGACAGGTTGCGTCTGCTTTCCTCCGTTTCGATCGAGAGATCACCGGAGAAAAAGCCCTGCGGACATGGTGTTCGCGGGCACGACAGCGCAACCGTGCGGGCTTTTTTCAGCCCGCCGCCTTGTCGTTTCCATAGAGACATTTCGCCGGCAGGTAGCGCCTTGCCGCGATCATCGTTTGCGGCCGAAGCCGCGTGAAAGAAGAACAGATTGACGAACGAACACATTGTCGAGTCGGCAGGTTTTGCCGAACTCGGAATTTCCGGCCCGCTGCTCAAGACCACCGCAGGCGCCGGCTTTGACGTGCCGAAGCCGATCCAGGCCGGCGCTATTCCCCCGCTTCTCGAAGGCCGCGATGTGCTGGCCGTGGCCCAGACGGGCTCGGGCAAGACGGCTGCCTTCAGCCTGCCGATCCTGACGAAGATCATCGCGCTTGGCACCAAGCGCCTGCCCAAGACGGCGCGCGCGCTGATCCTGGCGCCGACCCGCGAGCTTGCCGTGCAGATCGAAGAGACGATCCGCGTGCTCACCAAGGGATTGCACGTGTCGACCGCGCTGGTGCTCGGCGGCGTGTCGCGCTTCAGCCAGGTCAAGAAAATGGCGCCTGGCGTCGATGTTCTGGTCGCCACCCCTGGTCGGCTTGTCGATCTCGTCCGCGAGGGCGAGGTGAGCCTGCAGGAAACGCGCTGGCTGGTGCTCGACGAGGCCGACCGCATGCTCGACATGGGCTTCATCCATGATGTGAAGCGGCTGGCCAAGGCCACCCACAGGGACCGCCAGACGGCGCTGTTCTCGGCCACCATGCCGGAAGAGATCGCGGCGCTGGCCGAAGGCATCATGAAGCAGCCCGTGCGCGTCGAGGTGGCGCCGCAGGGCACAACGGCCGCCGAGATCAAGCAGAGCGTCGTGCTTGCCCGCACCAAGCAGAAGCGCAAGATCCTCTCCACCATGCTGGCCGACGAAGCGATGCGTCAGGTCATCGTGTTCGCGCGCACCAAGCACGGCGCCGACCGTGTCACCCGCGATCTCGAGCGCGACGGTTTCGAGGCCGCTGTCATCCACGGCAACAAGTCGCAGAACGCACGCCAGAAGGCGCTGAACGGTTTCCGCGACGGCTCCGTGCGCATCCTCGTCGCCACCGACATTGCCGCCCGCGGCATCGACGTTCCCGGCATCAGCCATGTGGTCAATTTCGACCTGCCGGACGAGGCGGAAAGCTATGTGCATCGCATCGGCCGCACCGGCCGCAACGGCGCCGACGGCATCGCCATCACGCTGTGCGACCCGGCCGAGAACGCCAAGCTGCGCCAGGTGGAGAAGATTATCCGCATGAAGCTGCCGGTGGCGGCCGATCATCTCGACCAGCCGGACCCGAAGCCGGAGCCGCGTGCGGCGATGGAGCCCGCGAACGATCGAAACGCCCCACGCGCCGACAAGCGCCCGCAGGGGCAGAAGCCGCGCGGCAACGGTTTCGGCAAGAAGCCGTTTTCCGGCCGCCCGGCCGACGACAGGCCGGAAGGACGCAAGCCGTCCCGGCCCAAGCGCCGTGGCTTCGGCGGGCGCAAGCCGGCGACGCGAGCCGCCTGACGGCCAATAGTCTGTCGGCCTCGCCGACATGGCTTATGAATGAAGACATTCAGGCGGCCGGAGCTTTTTGCTTCGGCCGCTTTCTAT
>JAEVZM010000335.1 GCA_023392225.1 Pseudomonadota bacterium | reverse complement strand
CCTCTGAGCCGCCGTCAGCGGTAGGGACTGGCCGGCAGGTCGCCGGAGAGGATCAGGGCGACCACGACCGTCACCGTCACCACCGAGACCGCCGTGCCGAGGAGGATCACGGTCACCGCCCGGTCGCGATAGGCGTCGTATTTCTGGGCGATGGCGAGCACGTTGGCGGCCGGCGGCAGCGCTGCCATCAGCACCGCCGCATAGACCCAGACCTTATCGTAGCCGCCGATCCAGCTGAGCAGCGCCCAGACGATCAGCGGGTGGAGGACGAGCTTGACGACGAGGATGCCCGGCATCTCGACGCCGACCCGGCCGATCCGCTTCTGGGCGAGGCTGGCGCCGACCGCGAACAGGGCCACCGGTGCGGCGGCGCTGCTGAGCGCGGCGACGACGCCATCCACCGGGCCGGGCAGCCCGAGCCCGACCAGGGAGACCGCGACCCCGGCGACGGCGGCGAGCACGAAGGGATGCAGGAAGACGCGGCGCACGATGTCCCGCCCCATGGTCGAGCCATTGGTGCGCATCGTGCCGCCGAGCGCCATCATCAGCGGCACGATCACGAACAGCATCGCGTGGTCGAAGGCGAAGACTAGCGCCGTCGCCGCGCCCGCCGGCGCGCCGAGCGCCGCCACGGTCAGCGCCGGGGCCATGTAGCCGACATTGGCGTAGGAGCCGGCGAGCCCCTCGATCGTCGCCTCCGGCACGTTGCCCCGGTTGATGAGGGCCCCGAGCGAGAAGGCGATGGCGAAGGCGCAGTAGGTGGCGAAGGCCGTCGCGATCAGGAACGACCAGTGCTGCAGGTCGCCGAACGGCGTCGAGGCGACATGGTGGAAGAACCACGCCGGCATGGCGAAGTAATAGACGAAGAGATTGAGACCAGAGACGCCCTGACCGGGCAGGCGCATCAGCCGGGCGGCGCCGAAACCGAAGGCGATCAACCCGAAGAAGGGCAGGACGACCGTCGCGATCTCGCTCATGACACTCCGGACGTGGTCGGCACCTCGGGGCGAACCGGGTCGGTCGGGTCGAACTGTGTCTGCTATCGGTTTCCCCGATGGTGGTCAATCACACCGGTCACACCCCGCCCCTACGGTCGCGGACGCCCCCAGAACATTGACTTCTGCAGCGCAAAATGGCCCATAGCCGGGAAGGGGCACAAGAGCTTGGGAATGATGGGTACAGCACGCGCCGCGAAGTTCGGCATCGGACAGGTCGTCCGGCACAGGGTCTTTCCGTTTCGTGGGGTGGTCTTCGACGTCGACCCGGTGTTCAACAACACCGAGGAATGGTGGCTGGCGATCCCGGAAGAGATCCGGCCGACCAAGGACCAGCCCTATTATCACCTGTTCGCCGAGAACGACGAGAGCGAATACATCGCCTATGTGTCGGAGCAGAACCTGCTCGCCGACGATTCCGGGAAGCCCTTCCGCCACCCGCAGATCAAGGAATTCTTCGCCGCCCGCGATGGCGACGTCTATGTCGCGCGCGACCTCGGAATGAACTGCGGCCGCGCGCCGACGACCGGCGTCAGTTGGCGCCGGATTCCTTCTGCTGCTGTTCGATCAGCTTCTGCCGGGCATTCTCGGCGCGCCGGGCGAGCGCATCGGCGAGCTCGCTCTCGCGGGCCTGCTGCGCGGCCTGGTCGAGCCCCTTGCCGTCGAAGGCCTTGGTGAAGCCCGCGAGCGTCATCGGGAAGTTCACCGGCTTGGCCTGCTGGTTGAGCGTGGTGATGGTGAGCTTGCCGCCCGCCTTCAGCTTGGTGACGAAGTCGTCATTGACCTCGAGCTCGGCGTAGCAGGCGTTCGGGAAGCAGATGCCGTACTTGATGTCGGTCGGCGGCTGGTCGTCGATCTGCACGCGGAGGCCCGGCTGCAGCAGCATGCCCGGCGGCACCGCGGTGATCAGCGACTTCTTGGCTTCGCCGGCGATGGTGCGGATGGTCGCCGAGGCGATGAACTGCCCGGTGTCGGCGCGAATCTCCTGAATCGTCAGGCAGAGCTCCTTGCCGGTCGCCGGATCGGCGTTGCACAGCTTCGCCCAAGGCGCCTCCGGGGTCGGCGCGGCGGCCTCCCCTTCCTGAGCATTCGCGCCGAGCGGGATGCCGATGGCGAAGGCCGCCACCGCCAGACTCCGGATGAGATACTTCTTCGGATTTGCCATAGCCGATCCCTGGCTTCGTCGCCCCGCGGCCCAGCCCGCGGGCGGATGTAAATCGCACCGGCGCTTGGTGGCCATCAAATACGGCGACTTGTTGGCTGGGCCGGCGCCGCATGCATAGCCAACATCGCCCCGGAATTCCAGCCATCGGGCACGTCGGGCCTCCGCCGGGACGACGACGCTCCGCGTGCCGGGCGGCCAGCACCGCCGAAACCGCCCCCCGGAGCGTGCCGTCGCGGGCGTCGTCAGCCCGCTCCGGACGACGCGAACGCGGCGTTATGACCGCCTGCGCCGCCGAGCACGACGCCGTTCCTGCCGCTCTCCTTGGCGACGTAGAGGGCGGCGTCGGCCGCTTCCATCATGTCGCGGAGCTTGCCGTGATCATGCGCTGCCGCGACCCCGATGCTGACCGTCACGGCGATCGTGGTGCCCCCGTGAACCGTGCTCAGGCCCTCGATCGCCTGCCGGAGCCGCTCGGCGATCATCTGCGCCGTCCGGCCGTCCGTGTCGGGCAACAGCACCGCGAATTCCTCGCCCCCGGTCCGGAAGACCTTGTCGGCGGGCCGGCTCTGCGCGGCGAGGGTCTTGCCGATGGCGCGGAGCACCGCATCCCCGGCCGCGTGGCCGTAGGTGTCGTTCACGGCCTTGAAGTGATCGATGTCGACGGCGAGGACCGAGGCCTTCTCCTCGCGCCAGGCCCCGCCGCCCTCGATCGCGGCCAGCGCGTCGTCGAGGGCGCGCCGGTTCGGCAGGCTCGTGAGGGCGTCCCGCTGGGCCAGATCGGCAAGCGCGCTTTCCGATTCGCGGATGCGCTCGGCCATGCGGTTGAACTCGTCCGCCACGTCGCGAAGCTCGGCCGGTACCTGCACCTCGATCCTGTGGACGCGGTCGCCATCGGCGAACAGCGCCGCGCCGGTGACGATCCGCGTCACGCTCGCCCCGACGATGCGGCCGATCATGAATACGCCGAGCGCGATGGCGAGGACGGACACGACCGCGGCGATCCCGGATATCCAGAGCGCGCGCTCGTAGAAGCGCGCCGCGGTGTCGAGGTCGCCGGCGATGACCTCCGACACCATCCCATAGGCTGCCCGCAGCCGGTCCGAGACGCCGGCGATCTCGCCATGAAACAGCGCCAAGGCCTGCCCCACTGCGGCATCTCCCGGCGTCGCGCCGGTGGCGAGGAGCTCCGTCGCGTGTCGATCGGCAATGCTCCACGCATCCTGCGCGCGGCGGACGAGATCCTGCGCGGCCGGCAGGTCGCCGAGGTCCCGGACGAGGGCCGCGAACGCGCCTTCGACCTCTCCGCGATAGCGCCGGTAGGCGGCTTGATGCTCCGGATTGCGGTCCTCGACGAACTCGTCGACCGAGACGACCGTGTCCGCGACCAGCAGGCGGAGATCCTGAATCGCGACCACGTGGGCGTCCTGCCGGGAGACGATGTCGTTGAACGAGTCAATGACGCCATGGTTCAGCAAGGCGTAGCCGAGGATGGCCGCCGCCGCGAGCGGCAGGACCGCGACCGCCATGCTGACGGTGATCCAAAAGCGTAGCGATCTCGACTGGAGGAAGGCGCGCACGATCCGAATCCGCTCCTGGTGAAAAATAGCGAGCGGTGCGTACCAGACAATCGCAGCGGCCGCTCGCCCTGCCCTTTTTTTGAAGCCGGGCGGGCGCAAACGGCCGCAAGGCCCGATGTGGTGCCGTGCCTTAGGGCCTTGCCGGGCCTGTGCTACCCTGAGGGTTAGTATTCGAAACTCGAATCGCAACCCTCAGGATGGCAGGCGCCGCCATGTCCGCAACGATCCTCTCCATCGTGTTCCGCCGACAGGTCGCAGCGGTCATCGCCGCCACCCTCGGCATGGGCCTGGTGCCGCAACTCGGCCATGCCGAGCCGGCGCACGGCATCGCCATGATCGGCGATCCGGCACTGCCGGCGGACTTCGACCACCTGCCCTACGTCAATCCGGACGCGCCGAAGGGCGGCAAGATCACCTATGGGGTCGTCGGCACCTTCGACAGCATGAACCCGATGATCGTCCAGGGCGGCCTCACCTCGGCCCGCGGCCTGTCGTCGGACCCGATGCTCGGCAACCTCGTGTTCGAGAGCCTCCTCGCCCGGAGCGCCGACGAGCCGTTCACCCTCTACGGCTTCATCGCCGAGACGGTCGAGACGCCGCCGGACCGGAGCTGGGTGGAGTTCACGCTGAACCCCAAGGCCAAGTTCTCGGACGGCACGCCGGTGACCGTCGACGACGTGATCTTCAGCCTCGAGCTGCTGCGCGACAAGGGCCGGCCGAACTACCGCGCCTACTACTCCAAGGTCGAGAGCATCGAGCGGATCGGAGAGCGCGGCGTGCGGCTCCACATCGAGCATGCCGATGACCGCGAGTTGCCGCTGATCCTCGGCCTGATGCCGGTGCTGCCCAAGCACGCAGTCGATCCCGAGACCTTCGACAAGTCGACGCTGGCGACGCCAGTCGGCACCGGGCCCTACGTCGTCGCCGAGGTCAAGGCGCCCAACTACATCGTCTACAAGCGCAACCCGGACTACTGGGCAAAGGACCTGCCGATCAAGCGTGGCCTGGACAATTTCGACGAGATCCGCGTCGACTACTACCGCGACGCCACCTCGATGTTCGAAGCGTTCAAGAAGGGCCTCTACGCGATCAACCCCGAGGGCGATCCGGCCCAGTGGAACACCGCCTACGACTTCCCGGCGGTCACCGCCGGCAAGGTGGTGAAGGAGACCTTCAAGACCGGGACGCCAAAGGGCATGTCGGGCTTCGTGTTCAATACCCGGCGGCCGATCTTCGCCGATCCGGCGGTCCGCGGCGCGCTCGCCGACCTGTTCGACTTCAACTGGGTCAACCACAACCTCTACTACGACGCCTATGTCCGCTCGGCCGGCTACTTCAACGATTCCGAGCTGTCCTCGATCGGCCGGCCGGCCGACGAGCGCGAGAAGGCGCTCCTCGCCCCCTACCCCGGCGTGGTCCGCGACGACGTGATGGACGGCACCTACCACCCGGTGGAGAGCGACGGCTCCGGGGCCGACCGGAAGGTCCTCCGCGACGCGCTCTCACGGCTCCAGGCGGCGGGCTACGCGCTCGATTCCACCAACACGCTGGTCAATGCCGAGACCGGCAAGCCGCTCGCCTTCGAGATCCTGGTCGCCACCAAGGAGGACGAGCGGCTGGCGCTGGCCTACCAGCGGACCCTGTCGCGGATCGGCGTCACCGTCACGATCCGCAACGTCGATTCCGCCCAGTTCCAGCAGCGCCGCCAGACCTACGATTTCGACATGACGCGGATGACCTGGCCCGCCTCGCTGTCACCGGGCAACGAGCAGAACTTCCGCTGGAGCCAGGCCGCGGCCGACGCCGACGGCTCGTACAACCTCGCCGGCGCCAAGCAGCCGGCGATCGACGCGATGATCGCCGCGATGCTGGCGGCGCCGACCCGGGAGGACTTCGTCGCCGCGGTCCGCGCCCTCGACCGCATCCTCATCTCCAGCGACTACGTGGTGCCGCTGTTCTACCTGCCCGAGACCTGGGTGGCGCGTTGGACGACAATGGTCGACCACCCCGAGACGACGGCACTCACCGGCCCCCGGATGGAAAGCTGGTGGCAGGCGCAATGACGGCGCCGGGGTAACGACGAGCGCCGCTCGCCGTCCCCCCGCGCCGACACCCGGCGGGAGCAACCGGGGATGTTCAGCCCCTCCCGCGACCGCGACGACCACCGCGGGCGCGCGACGGGCCGGCCTCCTCGGGGCCGGGCGCCGGTTTCCCGTCGTCGTCGCAGTTCCAGCAGAGGCCGCCGCGCTCCGGGGCGTCCGCAAGCTCGCCGAGGCCCCCGGGATAGACGCCGGCCGCCGCGAGGAACCCGGCGATGGAGCCGATGCGCTTCCGCCCGCCCACCAGCGGGACCTCGATGCCGCCCTTCTGGATGTTCCGGGCGACGCCGAACTGGCGGATGTAGCTGTTGGGATCGGCCTTAAGCAGGCCGACGATCGTCTCGGCGACGATGCGGCTGCCGACCACGCCGAGGCGGTTCCCTTCGCCGATCACGTCCGCCTCGCGCAGGATGTAGTACCAGAGCGGCGTCTTCTCCGCGAAGCCGTTGTCGTCGAGGGCCTTCCTGATCGCCTCCGTCTTCTCGGACTTGCGAATGTCGCCCGCGCTGAGAACCTTCACGCCCAGCGCGGACCCGACGGCCTGGGCGGTCGGAATGCTGAGTGAATAGCCCCGGACGAGGTTCCTCTTGGCCAGATGCGCCATGAAGGTCCCCGGAAGCGGGACCATCGGCAACGTCCCGAACCCCTTGGCGATCAGCGTATCGAGCTTCCGCGCCTTGTTGGCGGCGTCCTTGCCGACGAAATGACCCCAGTCGACGGTGAACTCCGGCTTGAGGACATGGCGGCCGTTCACCTCGACGAGGATCTGCATGTTGCCGGGTCGGTCCGGCCGGGCGACCCCCAGCAGCTTCAGAAGCTCGAGGTCCGTGCCGCGCAACTTGTAGCTGCCGCGGATCATCGAGTGGCCGAACCGGAAGCCCGCCACGGAGAACTCGAGCGGCATGAACAGCGGCTCGCCGCCGGCGACGGGGCCGTAGAAGAGCGGGCCGTTGCGCAGCACGTCGTCGAGAACGCTGCCCATGCAGATGGTGCGAAGGTAGTGCTCGACGACGAGATACTGGTAGACCCAGCGCACCATCTGCCGCGCGCGGGCATAGGCCGTCGCCTTGTCCTTTACGGGATCGAGGGCGGCGATGCCGTCCATGATCGCGTTGTGGAGGCCGAGAAACGCCGCGTGCAGCTGGCTGATGTTGATGTTCTCGTCGTTCCGGGCATCGGCGATCAGCGCCGTGCGCGGATTGGGCTTCGCATCGAAGCTTTCCCGCCAGAGGTCGTAGGGACCGGCGCCGTTCTTGCCCATCGCCTGCAGCTTGAACTTGTAGGCACCGTCGTAGAGCGCCTCGGCGTTCGATTCCGCCATAGGATGGAGGCCCGGACCGTCGCCATAGACGCTGTCGAGGTCGAGCTGCGGCCGACGTCCGTTCCGCAGCGTCGCCACGACCTCCGACGGCGGACGGGGCGCGAACGCGAGGGGCCCGCCGTCGGCGTTGAAGATCTCGCTGATGAAGGTCTCGCGGTCGGTCCGCGCAGTCAGGTCATGGTCGATGAACTGGCCGAAATAGGTGAAGAACGACGGGATCGTCGAATTGAGGTCCTCCGACGTTCCCGGGTCGTCCGCCGCCATTGCATCGCCCAGCGCGACGAGCCCCCGGACGGTCTCCTGGCCGGCAGGCAGCAGGCAGGCGGGCGAATGCGCCAGCTCCGGGAACATGTAGTTGAAAGGCGTAGAGAAAAGGACTTCCTCGACGGGCTTGATGCCACCGTCATGCGTTGCAAATGTCAACATCAGAGCTGCTCCCCCAGGGCGCGCGTGATCCAATTTGCAACTTCAGGTTATCATTCCTCCAAGGAAAGACAATGCGCTTGCGGCACCGCTATCACGCAATCACAGGGTGCATATCGACTGGCGCTCAGTCCTGAGCCGCGCCGACCGTGTCGGCCATGGTCGCGCCGCGGGTGCCGATCGGCTTCTGCGGCCCGACCGTCGAGTCGTGGGCGGTCTGGTGCTCGATCTCGGAATTGAGCTCGGCCCCGAGCAGGACGACGATCGCCGACAACCAGAGCCACATCATCAGGCCGATACCGGCGGCAAGGGAGCCGTAGGTGGCGCTGTAGTCGGCGAAATGTGACAGGTAGAACGACAGCCCGGCCGACCCGGCCAGCCAGAGCAGCGCGGCGACGACACTGCCGACGCTGACCCATTGCCAACGGGGCTCGGTGCGATTGGGTCCGAAGCGGTAGAGCACCGCAAGGCCGATCAGCAGCGCGAGGAGGAGCAGCGGCCAGCGCAGCCACTGGATGAGGGTCGCCGCCAGCGACTCGACGCCGAGGAAGCTGGTCGCCACCGGGAAGACGACGATGACCGCGATGGCGCAGAGACCGGCCACGATCACGCCGATGGTCAGGGCGAAGGAGATCAGCGTCAGCCGGATGAAGCTGCGCCGCTCGCGCTCGCCATAGGCGACGTTGAGGGCGTCGATGATCGCCTTCATGCCCGCATTGGCGCTCCACAGCGCGATCGCGAGACTGAGCAGGAACGTGAAGCTGAGCGAGCCGCTGCCCGAGGAGGCGACCCGATTCACCTGTTCCTCGACCGGCCCCATCGCGTCGGCGGGGATCACGTCGCCGATGAGATTGAGCGTCTGGTCGACGGTACTCGGATCGGCGAACAGCCCGTAGATCGACACGAAAGCGCTGATCGCCGGGAAGATCGCGAGGAGGCCGTAGAAGACGACGCCGGCGGCGACGGCGAGAAGCCGGTCCTCGGTGATCTGCTCGTAGGTGCGCCAGAGGATGTCCTTCCAGCCCGCCCACGGAATCTGCCATGGGTACCGCGCGCCGCGGCCACGACCCGGCTCCATGGCGCGCGCGGCGCTCTCCTCGGGCGTCGATTCCGCGGCCTTGCGCGGTGTTCCGGGCGCGACCGCCTTCCGGCCCGGCACCATGTACCGGGCGACGATCGCGGTGATCGCCCCGAACGCGATCATGTCGGGAAGGCCGTAGCGGCGGCGATCGGCCGTGGGTTCTTGGTCGGACATCAAAGCTCCCCAGCAGCGGCAACGCGCCGCCGCCCGCCACGGTTCCCCCGGCGCGTGGGTCGCCTAGGCCGCGACGGCCCGGACGCCGGACCGCACCAGCTTATAGACGATCGAGTCGTGCAGAGCCTCGAACGAGGCGTCGACGATGTTCTCCGACACGCCCACCGTGAACCAGGTGTCGCCGCTGGAATCGCCGCTCTCGATGAGGACGCGGGTGATGGCGCCGGTGCCGCCATTGAGAATCCGGACCTTGAAGTCGATCAGCTCGAGGTCGGCGATCGCCTCGCTGTAGACGCCAAGGTCCTTGCGGAGCGCCCGGTCGAGCGCGTTGACCGGGCCGTTGCCCTCGGCGACCGTGAGGAGCCGTTCGCCGCCGACATGGAGCTTCACCACGGCCTCGGACACCGAGACGAGCTGGCCGAGGGCGTTGTGGCGCCGCTCGACCGTGACGTGGAACCCCTCGACCTTGAAGAAGTCGGGCACGTTGCCGAGCATCCGCCGGGCGAGCAGCTCGAACGAGGCGGCGGCGCCCTCATAGGCGTAGCCGCTCGACTCGCGCGCCTTGACCTCGCGGAGCACATTGTCGAGGCGCGGGTCGTTCTTGGCCACCGGGATGCCCAGCCGCTCGAGCTCGGAGAGGAGGTTGGCCTTGCCCGCCTGCTCCGAGACCAGGACGTGGCGCCGGTTGCCGACCACCGCCGGATCGACATGCTCGTAGGTCCGCGGGTCCTTGAGGATCGCGGAGGCGTGGATGCCCGCCTTGGTGGCGAAGGCGGAGACGCCGACATAGGGCGCCTGCCGGTTCGGCGCGCGGTTGACCATGTCGTCGAAGCGCTGGGCGATGCCGGTCAGGTCGCGGAGCCCCTCGGGCGTGACCCCGATCTCGAAGCGCTCCGCATAGGCGGGCTTGAGCATCAGCGTCGGGATCAGCGAGGTGAGGTTGGCGTTGCCGCAGCGCTCGCCGATGCCGTTGAGCGTGCCCTGGATCTGGCGCGCCCCGCCCCGCACCGCGGCGAGCGAATTGGCGACCGCCTGCTCGGTGTCGTTATGGGCATGGATGCCGAGATGGTCGCCGGGGATCGACTTCGCGACGGTGCGGACGATCGGCTCGACCTCCTCCGGCAGCGTGCCGCCATTGGTGTCGCAGAGCACCACCCAGCGGGCGCCGGCCTCGTAGGCGGCCTCGGCACAGGCGAGCGCATAGCCGGGATTGGCCTTGTAGCCGTCGAAGAAGTGCTCGCAGTCGACCAGCACCTGCTTGCCGGCCTCGCGCGCGGCAGTGACCGACTGGCGGATCGACTCGAGGTTCTCCTCCTCGCTGGTCTGGAGCGCGACGCGGACGTGGTAGTCCCAGGACTTGGCGACGAAGCAGATCGCGTCCGCATGCGCGTCGAGCAACACCCGGAGCCCCGGATCGTTCGAGACGCTGACGCCGGGCCGCTTGGTCATGCCGAAGGCGGTGAACACCGCTCGCTCGGTCCGCTTCTCCTCGAAGAACGCGGTGTCGGTGGGGTTGGCGCCGGGATAGCCGCCCTCGACATAATCGAGGCCGAGCCGGTCGAGCAGCTTGGCGATATCGACCTTGTCCTCGAGCGAGAAATCGACGCCGTTGGTCTGCGCGCCGTCGCGCAGCGTGGTGTCGAAGAGATAGAGCCGTTCTTTCATGATGACTTTCAGGCCGCTTGCGGCGGCCATGCCTCGGTATCGTGATCGGGGTGCTGGTGGCTGATCACCCGGTTCTTGAACTCTTCCTGCCGAGGCTCCGATCCGGGCGACGCGTCGGCAGGCCCGGAATGCCGTCCGTGAAGGGTTGTCGGTCGTGCGGATTGACCTGGATCGACGGCGCCGCCACCCGCGGGTCGTCGAAGGCGCCGATGGCGAGCTCGATGCCGCCGTCATATTCGAAGGTCAGCGGCGTGCCGCAGTCGGCGCAGAAGCCACGACGGACGAGGTTGGAGCTTTCGAAGCGCTTCGGCTCCCCCCGCGTCCACGTCACGCCGATGCCGGTGACCAGCGGGCCGTAGAAGGCGCCGAAGGCCTTCTGGCACATCCGGCAATGACAGACCGAGGCACGGCCGAGCGTCTCGACCCGGAAGCGGACCGCGCCGCACTGGCATCCGCCGGAATGGGGCCCGCCGGTCATCGCTCCGGCTCCGGGGGCCAGACGGCGGTGTCGTGGTCCGGATGCTGGTGGTTGGATGCGGCGATCCGCGTCGCCGCCTCGCCCATGTCCTCTTCGGTCGTCGTCTCGCCGGGCAGCGCAGCGAGTTCGGCGAACCACGGCATCCGGCCCTCGAGCCCGTACTGGCGCCCGGGCCGCGCCTTCGCCGGCTCGTCGAGCGAACCGAGCGCGACATTGATCCGCCCCTTGGCAAGGGTGCGGAAGGTCAGGGGCGTGCCGCAGTCGCGGCAGAAGCCGCGCTCGACCGGCTCTGAGCTCCGAAAGGTGGCGAGCGTGCCGCGGGTCAGCTCGAACTTCTCGACCGGCACGGCCGCGAGCGGCGCGAAGAACGAGCCGAAGGCCTTCTGGCACATGCGGCAGTGGCAGATGTGCGGGTCGTCGAGCTCGGCATGGAGGGCATAGCGCACCGCCCCGCACTGGCATCCACCCGTGATCCGCACATCGCTCATGGCGCCCTACTCCGGTGTGTGACAGACGGCTTCGATGTTGTGCCCGTCCGCATCGAGCACGAAGGCGCCGTAATAGTTGGGGTGGTACATCGGGCGAAGGCCCGGGCTGCCATTGTCCTCGCCGCCGGCGGCGATTGCGGCGGCATGGAACTCGTCGACCTGCTTCCGCGTCTCGGCGCGGATGGCGAGATGGACGTGCGGGCTGGTCCGGCCGGCATTGGTGAGCCACAGGAACGGCTTGCCGTCGGCGCCGAGGCCGCAGACGTCGACATTGCCGGTGACGCTCGCCGGGAACTCCATCAGCAGGCTGATGCGGAGCGGGGCCAGCGCGGCCGTGTAGAACGTCTTCGCCGCCTCGTAGTCCGAGACGCTGAGGCTGGTGTGATCGATCTCGATGGTCATGGGTAGCTCCTATTCGCTCCGCCGTCGATGGCGCCGCGGATGCTAGCCTTCACAAGGAGCAAATCTGTCAGGATGGCGGAATTCGAGAACCGTACGACGCGCCAGCCTTGGCCCGCGAACCACGCGTCCCGCCGCGCGTCCTTCGCGGCATCGTGGCCGGCGCCATCGGCTTCGACCACCAACCGGGCCCCGTAGGAGAGGAAGTCCGCAACGTACGGCCCTACCGGCACCTGACGGCGAAACCTGGCATCGCGAAACTCGGTCCGCAGCATCTGCCAAAGCACTTGCTCGGCGTCAGTGGGCGCCTTGCGAAGTCGACGCGCGAACGCAATCCTCTCCGACGCGGCACGCTGGCGACGCTTCCGCAACCCCTCACCCGGCGCGCCGGGCGCGCCACCCTCTCCCACAAGGGGAGAGGGTTGGGAGCAGGCTTCGCCGGAATCGGCACACGCCTCACCCTCTCCCCGCGCGGGAGAGGGTCGCCGCGTAGCGGCGGGGTGAGGGGAAGCCCTGCCCTCCCCGCCGCACCTCCCAGGTGGTGACCAGCTCGCCGGTCTCGGGGTCCTTGCCATCCTTCAGGATGATCCCCATCGCCTCCAGCTCGCCGCGGATGCGGTCGGCCTCGGCGAAGTCGCGGCCCTTCCTTGCCTCGACCCGGGCCTCGATCAGCTCGCCGACGAGGTCCTCGTCGAGGCCGAGCACCGCCCGCTGCGCCTCGGTCCAGGCCTCGGGCCGAAGCTGCAGGAGGCCCAGCAGCCGGGCGCTGGTGAGCAGCCGGCTCGCCGAGCGCGGATTGCCGCGCGCCGCCTCGGAGCGGAGCTCGTGCAGCGCAGCAATGGCGCCGGGCGTGTTGAGGTCGTCGGCGAGCGCCTCCAGCGTCTCCTCGTCGAGCGGCCCCGGCTCGGCGTCGCCGGCGAGCTCGTACCAGGTGTCGAGCGTCCGCTCCGCCTCGCGGAGACCCGCAAGCGTCCAGTCGATCGGCTGGCGATAGTGGGTCCTGAGCATATTGAGGCGCACCGCCTCGCCCGGCCAGTCGTCGAGGAGCTCCCGGATGGTGACGAAGTTGCCGAGGCTCTTCGACATCTTCTCACCCTCGACCTGGAGGAAGCCGTTGTGGAGCCAGTAGCGCGCCATCGTCTCGGTGCCGTGGGCGCAGCGCGACTGGGCGATCTCGTTCTCGTGGTGCGGGAAGACGAGGTCGATGCCGCCGCCATGAATGTCGAACACCGGGCCGAGCAGCGCCCCGGCCATCGCCGAGCACTCGATGTGCCAGCCGGGCCGGCCCATCCCCCACGGCGACTCCCATGCCGGCTCGCCGGGCTTGGACGGCTTCCAGAGCACGAAGTCGGTCGGGTCCCGCTTGTAGGGTGCGACCTCGACCCGGGCGCCAGCGACCATCTCGTCGAGGCTGCGGTTGGAGAGGCGTCCATAGTCCGGCATCGAGGGCACGGAAAAAAGGACGTGGCCCTCGGCGGCGTAGGCATGGCCGTTCTCGACCAGCCGGCCGATCAGCCGCAGCATGTCCTCGGGTGCGTCGGCGCGGTCGATATAGTCCGTCGCCCGCGGCTCGACCGTCGGCGGCAGGCAGCCGAGCGCCGCCACGTCCTCGTGGAATTGGCGCGTCGTCCGCTCCGTAACCTCGCGGATCGCCTCGTTGAGCGGCCGGTCGGGATACTCATCGGCGGCCCGCGCGTTGATCTTGTCGTCGACGTCCGTGATGTTGCGGACATAGGTGACGTGGGCGCTGCCATAGACCTCGCGCAGCAGCCGGAACAGCACGTCGAAGACGATCAGCGGACGGGCGTTGCCGATGTGGGCGAAGTCGTAGACCGTCGGCCCGCAGACGTACATGCGCACGTTCTCGCGGTCGAGCGGGACGAAGTCCTCCTTCGTCCGGGTAAGCGTATTGTAGAGCCTCAAGACCATGCCGAGACGTTCCCCTCGCCCGCCGGCCGGGGGTCTCGTCTATCGTCTTGGAAGGATCAAGCGAGGACGGCCTCAGCCAGCGCGGTTGCTAGCCGGTAATAATAATTTCGCAGATGCAGAGCGCGCCATGGCGCTTGACAGCCGTCATGCCCGCACAGATGGAGGATTTCGAAAGGCCCGTCAAGACGCGCCGTCGCTCCAGAAGGCGCGGGCC
>JAEVZM010000279.1 GCA_023392225.1 Pseudomonadota bacterium | reverse complement strand
CTGGCCGGGGGTTTTCTCATCGGCAGCGCGTAGGGCGCCGGGGGCCGGAATCCCCCCCCGCGCCCTCGACTTGGCCATCTTCCCGCGCCAGGGTGCCTCCCCCACGATTCCACGACAGGGAGGAACCCCCGAACATGCACCGACTGATCCTCGCCCTCACCGTCTCGGCCGCGATATCCCCCGCGCTCGCCGCCACCAGCGACGATCTCGCGGCGGCGGCCAGCGCCTTCGTCGTCGAAGAGGTCGAAGGCGCCTCCCCGGCCCGGCAGGAGGCGATTGCGGCGTGTATCGTGTCCGCCTTCGACGGCCTCGACGACGCCACCGTGGAGACGATGCTGGCCGAGGACGATTTCGAGGACAGTCTCGACGCGCTGGTCAAGGCCTATCCCGAGCGCGAGGATACGATCGAGACCTGCGAGGAGCTCTGACCGCAACGCCGTGTCGCCTCGGCTGACGCGGCTCCCTCGGCTCACAAGGCGCGGCGCCCGGTACCCGGTGCGGGCTGGCCGGACGCCCCGCCATTCCCCACCAACGCTCCCCCGGCGAGCGCGCGAAGATTAATTCTATCCTTCTGGAAATATGGATTGATTGTGACAAGGGCGGAGGCGAGTGTCGCCGCCATGGACATCGATCGCGCCGCCCGCCAGCTCGAGGGTCTCGGCAGCCCGACGCGGCGACGCACGCCGTGATCGGCTCCCTCGCCGACGCATGCTGCACCGACGGGCGGCCGGGCGGACGCGACCGGGATGCTGCCTGACGCAGCGGGCGCCGCGCCGCGCGGCCAGGCCGTGGTGGTGAGCGCCCTCGGCATCTTCCAGATCCTCGCCTGGGGCTCGTCCTACTACCTGCTCGCCGTGCTGGCCGCGCCGATCGCCCGCGATACCGGCTGGCCGCTTGCCTGGATCGTCGGGGCGCTGTCGCTCGGCCTCCTCGTGGAGGGACTGGTCGCCCCGCTCGTCGGCAATGCCATCGAGCGCCACGGTGGCCGGCCGGTGCTCGCCGCCGGCGCGCTGCTCCTCGCCGCGGGCCTCTCTGCGATGGCCTTCGCACCGAGCCTCCCGGTGTTCGTCACCGCCTGGCTGGTGGTCGGTGCCGGCATGGGCGCGGCGCTCTACGACGCCGCCTTCTCGACCCTTGGGCGCCTCTACGGCCTCCGCGCCCGCCGGGCGATCACCTGGCTGACGCTGTTCGGCGGTTTCGCCAGCACGCTCTGCTGGCCGCTCTCGGCCTTCCTCGAATCGACACTCGGATGGCGCGGCGCCTGCCTGGTCTACGCCGCGATCCAGGTCGTGATCTGCCTGCCGCTCCTCTTCACCCTCTTGCCGCGCGAAGCTCGGCACGAGACGGCCCGCGCCCGGCGCCAGAGCGGCGACGGGCGGCCCCGCGATCCCATCCGCCGCCGCCAGTTCGTGGTGATCGCCGCCGCCTTCACCATCAGCTCCGCCATCGCCGCGGTGGTCTCGGTCCACCTCCTCACCCTACTCCAGGCCCGGGGCGTCACCCTTGGCGAGGCCGTCGCGCTCGGCGCCCTCATCGGGCCGTCGCAGGTCGGCGCGCGGATCGTCGAGATGCTCTTCGGCCAGCAACGCCATCCGGTCTGGGCGATGATCGGCTCGGCGCTGCTGGTCGCCGCCGGGCTCGGCATGCTGTGGGCCGGCCTGCCCCTCGTGGCAGCCGCCATCGTCCTCTATGGCGGCGGCATGGGCATCCGCTCGATCGTCCGCGGCAGCGTGCCGCTCGCCGTGTTCGGCGCCGAGGGCTACGCTGCGCTCATGGGGCGGCTCGCGATGCCGGCGCTGGTGGTCGGAGCGCTCGCGCCATTCCTCGGCGCGGTGCTGCTCGAGCGTTTCGGCGTCGATGCCACCTTCGGCGCGCTGACGGTCGCTGCCCTTGCCGGCGTGGCGCTCAGCCTCCTCCTCCTGCCCGGGCTCGACCGCGGCCGCGAGCGCCTTACCTGATCGGCCGCCAACAGGTTTCTCGCCTCCCGCCCTTGCCTTCGGCGCCCTCCGGCATGATATGGTGTCTTGGGAAGTCGGCGGCGGACGCGCTCCTCGCCAACCGGGTCAGGTCCGGAAGGAAGCAGCCCCAACGAGTTCCGGCGCGGGTCGTCCGTCCGGCTTCCTATTCCTTCAAGCATGGCCGGCCGTGTCTGGTGTCCGTCATGACGGTCTCAGAAGCGTCCGGCTGCGACCCGAGCGACGAGGTCAATGGACGGCGCCAGCATTGAGGAGACGCCAGCGGCCGGAGCCGGCGCCTATCGGGTGCTCGCCCGGAAGTACCGCCCGCAGAGCTTCGCCGACCTCATCGGCCAGGAGCCGATGGTGCGGACCCTCACCAACGCCTTCCGCACCGGGCGCATCGCCCAAGCCTACATGCTCACCGGGGTCCGCGGCGTCGGCAAGACCACCACCGCGCGCATCCTCGCCCGCGCCCTCAACTATTCGATCCCCGGCAAGGTCGACCGCCCCTCCATCGACATCGAGGAGCTCGGCGAGCACTGCGCCGCGATCATGGAAGGCCGCCATATCGACGTGATCGAGATGGACGCCGCCTCCCACACAGGCATCGACGACATCCGCGAGATCATCGAGGCAGCGCGCTACAAGCCGGCCGTCGCCCGCTACAAGGTCTACATCATCGACGAAGTGCACATGCTGTCGAAGGCGGCCTTCAACGGCCTCCTGAAGACGCTCGAGGAGCCGCCCGAGCATGTGAAGTTCGTCTTCGCCACCACCGAGATCCGCAAGGTCCCGGTGACGATCCTCTCCCGCTGCCAGCGCTTCGACCTCCGCCGCATCGAGGCATCGCGGCTGGTCGAGCTGATGCGCGGCATCGCCGGCAAGGAGAGCATCGAGATCGGCGACGAGTCGCTCCTGATGCTCGCCCGCGCTGCCGAGGGCTCGGCCCGCGATTCGCTCTCGCTGCTCGACCGCGCCATCGCCCATGCCAGCGGCGCCGTCGACCCCGAGACGGTGCGCGGCATGCTCGGTCTCGCCGACCGCGGCCTCGTCATCGACCTCTTCGACGAGGTGATGCGCGACGACGTCGCCGCCGCGCTGTCGCGGCTCCCCCAGCTCTACGACGTCGGGGCCGATCCCGCCGTGGTGCTCGAGGAC
>JAEVZM010000278.1 GCA_023392225.1 Pseudomonadota bacterium | reverse complement strand
CGAGGTTCTGTTCGCCGTTCTCGGCGAGCAGGTGGCTCAGCACCATGATGCTGTTCAGCGGAGTGCGGAGCTCGTGCGACATGTTCGCGAGGAACTCGGACTTGTATTTCGATACGAGCGCGAGCTGCTTCGCCTTCTCTTCGAGGTTCGCGCTCGCTTCGGCGATCTCCTGGTTCTTGATCTCGAGGAGACGAGCCTTGTCCTCGAGCTCCGTCGAGCGCCGTTCGAGCTCGACGTTGGAGCGCTTGAGCTGCTCGAGGAGCTCCTCGGTTCGACGGCTGGCGCCGATCATGTTGAAGACCACGCCGATCGAGAGCATGAGCTGTTCGAGGAAGGTGAGGTGGATCGCGCTGAACGGCTCGAACGACCCGAGCTCGATCACGGCGCGCACCTCGCCCTCGAACAGGATCGGCAGCACCACGATGTTCGTCGGCGGGGCCTCGCCGAGGCTCGACGCGATCGCCACGTAGTCCTCGGGGACGTGGGTGACGATGATCGTCTTCTTCTCGAGCGCGGCCTGACCGACGAGCCCTTCGCCGAGCGCGAACCGGTTCGAGAGGCCCTTGCGGCGCGTGTAGCCGTAGGTGGAGAGGAGCTTCAGCACCGGTCGCTCCTCGTCTCTGCTCATGACGAAGAGGGTGCCGATCTGCGCGGAGAGCACGGGGGTGAGCTCCGACATGATCAGCCTGGCCAGCGAGTCGAGGCTGCGCTGGCCCTGCATCATCCCGGAGAACTTCGCGAGGTTCGACTTGAGCCAGTCCTGCTCCTTGTTCATCCGGGTCGTGTCGCGCAGGTTGGCGATCATCTGGTTGATCGTGTCCTTGAGCGCGAGCAGCTCGCCGAGCGCCTCCACGTCGATCGTCCGCGTCAGATCGCCCTTGGTCACCGCGCTGGCGACCTCTGCGATGGCGCGCACCTGTGTCGTGAGGTTGCCGGCCAGCTGGTTCACGTTGTCGACGAGGTCCCGCCAGGTCCCGGACGCGCCGGGCACCCGCGCCTGCCCGCCGAGCTTGCCCTCGATGCCGACCTCGCGGGCCACGGTCGTCACCTGCTCCGCGAAGGTGCGGAGCGTGTCGGTCATGTCGTTGATCGTGTCGGCCAGCGCCGCGATCTCGCCCTTGGCGGCGACGACGAACCGCGCCGTCAGCTCGCCGTTCGCCACGGCGGTGACGACGCGCACGATGCCTCGAACCTGAGAGGTGAGGTTCGAGGCCATCTGATTGACGTTGTCGGTGAGGTCCTTCCACGTGCCGCCGACGTCCGGGACGGCGGCCTGCCCCCCGAGCTTGCCCTCGGTGCCGACCTCGCGTGCGACGCGCGTCACCTCGGCGGCGAAGGTGCGAAGCTGATCGACCATCGCGTTGGTCGTGTCCTTGAGGGCAAGGATCTCGCCCTCCGCCTCGACCGTGATCTTCTTCGAGAGGTCACCGTTCGCGACGGCCGTCGTGACGAGCGCGATGTTGCGCACCTGCGAGGTCAGGTTCCCGGCGAGCATGTTGACGCTGTCGGTGAGGCCGCGCCACGTCCCGGCGGCGCCCGGGACCAGGGCCTGGCCGCCGAGCTTGCCTTCGATGCCGACCTCCCGCGCGACCGTCGTCACCTGATCGGCGAACGTGCGGAGCGTCGCGGTCATGTCGTTGATCGTGTCGGCGAGCTCCGCGATCTCGCCTCGGGCCTCGAGGACGAGCTTCTGGTCGAGGTCGCCGTCGGCGACGGCGGTGACGACCCTGGCGATCCCGCGGACCTGGCTCGTCAAGTTGCCGGCCATCACGTTGACGCTCTCGGTGAGCTCTTGCCACGTACCAGCGACGCCGGGCACGACGGCCTGACCACCCAGCTGTCCTTCGGTGCCGACCTCGCGAGACACGCGTGTGACCTCCCGCGCGAAGGTGCGGAGCTGGTCGACCATCGCGTTGAGCGTGTCCTTCAGCTCGAGGATCTCGCCCTTGGCCTCGACGGTGATCTTTTGCGAGAGGTCGCCGTTCGCGATCGCGGTCGCGACCAGCGCGATGTTGCGGACCTGATTGGTGAGGTTGCCCGCGAGCATGTTGACGTTGTCGGTGAGGTCGCGCCACGTGCCGCCGAGGCCTGGGACACGCGCCTGACCGCCGAGCCTCCCTTCGTGACCGACCTCGCGGGCGACGCTCGTGACCTGCTCCGCGAAGGTCCGCAGCGAATCGGTCATGCCGTTGATCGTGTCGGCCAGCTCCGCGATCTCGCCCTTCGCCTCGACGATGAAGTTCTGCGAGAGGTCACCGTCGGCGACCGCGGTGACTACCTTCGCGATGCCGCGGACCTGGCTCGTGAGGTTCGACGCCATCACGTTCACGTTGTCGGTGAGGTCCTTCCACGTTCCGGCCACCCCCGGCACCTCGGCCTGTCCTCCGAGCCGGCCCTCGGTGCCGACCTCGCGGGCCACGCGGGTGACCTCGGAGGCGAACGTCCGGAGCTGGTCCACCATCGCGTTGATGGTGTTCTTGAGCTGGAGGATCTCGCCCTTGGCCTCGACGGTGATCTTCGTCAAGAGGTCGCCGTTGGCGACCGCGGTCGTGACGGTCGCGATGTTCCTCACCTGCGTCGTGAGGTTCGCCGCGAGCAAGTTCACGTTGTCGGTGAGGTCCTTCCACGTGCCGGAGACGTCCTTGATCTCCGCTTGAGCGCCGAGCTTGCCCTCGGTGCCGACCTCCTTCGCGATGCGCGTCACCTCGGACGCGAAGGTCCGCAGCTGCTCGACCATCCCGTTGACGGTGTCCTTGAGCTCGAGGATCTCGCCGCGCGCCTCCACGGTGATCTTCTGCGACAGGTCGCCGTTGGCCACGGCGGTCGTCACGGAGGCGATGTTGCGGACCTGATTGGTCAGGTTTCCCGCGAGCATGTTGACGTTGTCGGTGAGCTCTTGCCAGACGCCAGAGGCGCCGCGCACGTCGGCCTGAGCGCCGAGCTTTCCCTCCGAGCCGACCTCGCGCGCCACGCGGATGACCTCCGCGGTCCAAGCTCGGTGCTTGTCGACGGAGGCGTTGATCGTGTTCTCCACCTCGAGGAGCTCGCCCTGAGCCTCCGCCGTGACCTTGCGCGAGAGGTCGCCCTCCACGATCGCCTTCAAGACCACGGCGATGCCTCGCACCTGCGCCGTGAGGTTTTCGGAGAGGTGGTTGACGTCGTCGACGAGGCTCTTCCAGGTCCCGCCGAGGCCGTCGGCGTCCGCCCGAGCGCCCAGGCGGCCCTCGCTTCCGATCTCGCCGACGACGTGTGAGACGCCCGTCGATACGTCTCGGAGGCGAGCCACCGCCGTGTTCAGCGCCGTGCTCTGGCGTTCCCAGGCTCCGCCGAGCGGCCGCCCGTCGACCCGGATTGGCATCTCTCGCGACAGATCCCCCGCAGCGATGCGCTCCATGACGTCGGTCGCCTCGAGCGTCGAGAGCGCGGTCGTG
>JAEVZM010000274.1 GCA_023392225.1 Pseudomonadota bacterium | reverse complement strand
GCGACAAGAACCCTCCGCTTCAGTACAGACAGCATACCACCGTTTGCCTTTTGTACGTAGCGCAAGTAATTGTAAAATAAGGAATATTATGAATTCGCCGACGCGCCGAACCCGCAAGCGAGCAGACCTTGAACAGCGCCAAAGCGATCTGTCTGCGGCCGGGCACCATCTTGGCGGGATCAGAATGGCCGTGCGCGGATTGTCCGACGGGTCTATGATGAGCCCCGCGTCCCGACCCAAATACGGAGACCGCTCATGTCTCAGACCGATCCGTTTATTGAGCTGAAAGGGCGTCAGCGTGAGATGTGGGCGTCGTTCGCGCCGACGGCGGCGTTCACCACCGCACCTGCAGCCCGCCTCGTCGGGTTTGCCGGCGTCAAGCCAGGGGAAGCGGTACTAGACGTTGGAACAGGTACGGGGGTCGTCGCGATCACGGCGGCGCGGCTTGGCGCTCATGTCACGGGCGTAGACCTGACTCCAGCACTGCTCGATGTCGCGCGTGAGAACGCCAGGATCGCCGGCCTGCCAGATATCGCCTGGTTGGAAGGTGACGCCGAAAGTCTTCCCTGTCCCGATGCAGCGTTTGACGTCGTGCTCAGTCAATTTGGTCACATGTTCGCGCCGCGGCCCGATGTCGCCGTGGCGGAGATGCGCCGCGTATTGAAGCCCGGTGGTCGCGTCGCATTCGCGACATGGCCGCCGGAGCACTTTGTGGGCCGTTTGTTTGGATTCATCGCCAAGAACATGCCGCCACCTCCGCCGGGTGCGCAACCGCCGCCGCTTTGGGGAAACCCCAATGTGGTGATGGAGCGCCTTGCGGGGAAATTCGAACCGCCGTTCTTCGCCCGCGCCGTGATGGAGTTCCCTGCTCTCAGCCTTGGTCATTTCAGGGAGTTCATGGAGCGCTCGATCGGCCCGATGCAGAAGCTGATCGAGGCCTCCGTCCATCAGCCTGAAACGCTGTCGCGCGTTCGCGGGGAGTTCGAGGCTTTGGCCGCCCCCTACTACTTCGACAACGTCGTCCGGCAGGACTATCTGCTGACCCGGGCCAAAGCGGCCTGACTAGACTGCTCGCCGAGACTGTGCGAGAGGCTATCGCATTACGGGGGCATCAACTCTGCCCCCCAAAGCAACCCGCCAGGAAGTTGTCCATGGGTAGCGATGCCCCATCCTGTGCTGCTTGGCACTCGATATTGGAGGAGCCTCCGCCCGCTGGGATCGAACTGGAGATATCTATCGTCGAGGGCGGTGTTGGCGACATCGAGACGCTGGTTGAACCTGTCCGTTGGACTGAGAACGGATGGATATCGGTCGAGACTGGGCGTCGTCTGGATTTGACGCCTACGCATTGGCGCCAGTGGTCCCACCCGGAGCGCATCCGTCTCGGCTGAACCCACGTGCGAACACAGGTATTTGGGCCTTCAGCCGGGGCGCGCTGTCCAGTACGATGACGTGGCTGCCGTGGTACGATGAAGTGACTTCACGCCCGCCAGATCCCGCTGTTTCGGTCGACCCTCAGCGAATAACTTCCGTGTCGAACATACAACGCGGCGTCCACGCCGCAGAGGAAAGGCTTCCCCATCTCGGGCGGGAAATCCGCCGGCTGACGTTCGCCGACCCAGCCTTCCGAGACCTATGCTATGACTTGGCCGAGGCGCAAGCCGCCGCGGAACGCTGGGCCAAATCCTCCTCCGGCGCAGCATTGTCCCGCTGCGCCGAATTCGAGCAGATGGCCGCGGAACTCGCCGACGAGATCGCCAGCGCGGTTCGCAGCGCCGCGGCAAGCGGCCGTCCGTCCACTACCCGAAGATAAGTTCTCCACCGGCTACGCCCTCGAGGCCACCGGGAGGCGGGAAGAGTCCAACGCACGAGACCAATTCAGTTGAGCATCGCCATTCCCCTATTGGTAGAGCTGCCAATATTGCCGGCGAAGGTCGAGGGCGGCCACTATAATCGGTCCGCCACCTCGGCGGCGTGAGGGAGGGGCGGGGCCGACCCCCAACCTGGATCCGCTCCTCCCCGGCCGGCCTCGGCGTTGTTCGCCGCGCTGACTCGGAGGCTCCTCTTGGATCGCTGGACGGCATTCGAATCGATCGCGATCGTCGCTCTGAGCGTGCTTGTCGCGATCCTGCTTTGGGGGCTCTTCGCGGGGGACGGCGCGGAGGAAGAGCGATCAGCGCCGCCGGTGATCTCACTTGCCCGGTATGTCGATCTTGCTTGACGGAGGAAAGAGCCTGACCGGTGCGAGCGAGCCGGCGATGGTCATCAGGTCATCGTCGCTAAGGTCGCGGACATCGCCACGAATGGCGACTTCGTGGGCCTGCGGGGTCTCCCGCCAGCCGCCTCGTGTCTTCATCCAGAAGATGGCGGCGGTGACGCACTGGTGGCCTTCGGTGGTGGCCTTGCGGAACAGGAACTCGGCGACCTTCGCGGTGGCCTTGGTGGCGCCGAGGTCGAGTTCGTCACGGTAGTGCTTGCGGAGGGTCTTGGGGTCGATGCCGACGACGCGGGCAATGTCGGTCTCCGGGACTCCATAGGCGGCGAGCGCCTCGACCTGGCGACGACCACGTTCGTCGGGATGATGTGCACGGCGGCCCATGTCATCGGCGCTCCGGGATGTGTTCGATGATCGGCGGACCGACCGGCACCGGCTTGCCCATGGGACGGCCGTCGGCGTCGCGGGGCGCCGGCTCGACGATGGTGCGGAAGATGACGGTCGGATAGTCGGAGGCGTCGGGATCCTCGACCGGGTTCTCCTTCCACCGGGCCCGGGTCTTGAGCCAGAAGATACAGGCAGTGACCGACTGCGGTCCGTCGCCCATGGCCTTCCGGTAGAGGCTCTCGGCGATCCGGCTGTTGGCCTTGATGCTGCCGGTGTCGAGCTCGTCCCGGTAGTGCTTCCGCAGCGTCTTGGGATCAATGCCGAGGACGCGGGCGATGTCGGCTTCCGGAACGCCGTAGGCTGCCATGGCTTCGACCTGGCGGCGGCCTGCCGGTTCGGGGGTGTGTGCGCGGCGGCCCATCAGTGGTCCTCCCGCCCGGGACCGCGGGACGAGCCGCCGCCATTGGCGACCAGTTGAAGCCTCGACGAGGAGTCAGGGCCCGCCGACCCTTCGATCTCCGCAGGCGGGCGATCGTGGATTCGCCGGCCCCGGGCGGCAACCTCGTTGAGGAAGCTGGTGAGCGGATCGTTTGTGACGGTGATCTCGTTGACGGTCGCCTCCTTCCAGCGGGCGCGGGTCTTCAGCCAGAAGATCGTTGCCGTCACCGCCTGTGGACCGTCGCCCATCGCCTTCTTGTGGAGGTTCTCCGCCATCCGGCTGTTCGCCTTGATGTGCCCGGTGTCGAGTTCGGATCGATAGTGGCGACGGAGGGTCTTGGGATCGATCTCCATGACCCGGGCAATGTCGGCCTCGGGTATGCCGTAGGCCGCCATCGCCTCGACCTGCCGGCGACCTGCGGCCTCGGGGGTGTGTGCGCGCCGTCCCATGTCAGGAGTGCCTCCGGCCAGCGGGCGGGGGCAGCGTCTTCGCGAGATGGCCCTGGATCGTGTCGGCGAGCGATGTATCCCGCATCTGGGATCGCGCGATCAGCACCGCAATGGCGCTCAGACGGCGGGCATCGCCATGCGCACCGCCGGAGTCCGTCGCATCGGCAACTTCGTGGACGGTGGTCTCCTTCCAGCGGGCGCGGGTCTTGAGCCAGAAGATCGCCGCAGTCACGGCCTCACGGCTTTCCCCGGTTGCCCGGCGATAGAGGTTCTCGGCGACCTTGGTGTTGGCTTTGATGTGGCCGATGTCGAGCTCCCGGCGGTAGTGGCGACGGAGCGTCTTGGGGTCGATCGCGATCACCGTCGCGATGTCGGCCTCCGGGATCCCGTAGGCTGCCATCGCTTCGACCTGGCGCCGGGTGACGGGATCGGGTTTGTGGGCGGGGCGTCCCATGATCAGGCCTCCTCGCGAACCGAGAGAGACGGAAGGTCGTCCTCGGGCAGGGACAGCGCGAGGTCGACCGAACGGCTCGCATTGCCGGTATCTGCCGCAGGCAGGGTGATCCCGCGCTCCGCGGCGATGTGCGCGAAGGCGGTCCCAGACCCTTCAAGGACGGCGGTCTCACCGACAAACTCCTGCCAACGGCGGATGGCCACATCGACGTAAGCCGGGTTCAGCTCGATCGCGTGGCAGGCGCGGCCGGTCATCTCGGCCGCGATGATCGTGGTCCCCGACCCGGAGAAGGGCTCGTACACCGCCTGGCCCGGGGCGGAATTGTTCTCGATCGGCCGCTTCATGCACTCGACCGGCTTCTCGGTGCCGTGGCCGGTGGGATTGCGACGATGCGGGATCTGCCAGACCGTCGTCTGGTTCCTGCCTCCCGCCCAATGCCCGGTCTTCCCCTCCCGAACGGCGTAGATCGCCGGTTCATGCTGCCAGTGGTAGTCCCCGCGCCCGATGACCAGCCGGGTCTTGTCCCAGATGATGACGGAGCGGACGGCGAAGCCGCACGCCTCGAGGCTCTGCGCGACGGTGGTGGCATGGAGCGCTCCGTGCCAGACATAGGCGACGTCGCCGGGGAAGAGGGCCCAGGCCGCCCGCCAGTCGGCCCGGTCGTCGTTGAGCACCTTGCCCCTGGCGATGGCCGAGCCGTCAGTGAGGCCGGCGCTCTCCCGCCAGCCGGGATCGTAGTTCACCCCATAGGGCGGGTCGGTGACCATGAGGTGGGGGCGGATGCCGGCGAGGACGTGGTCCACGTCCTCCTTCCGGGTGCTGTCGCCGCAAAGGAGGCGATGCCGGCCGAGCAGCCAGACGTCCCCGGATTTCGACACGGGCGTCTCCGGGACGTCCGGAACGTCGTCGGGATCGGTGAGGCCGGCCTTGCCGGTGCTGAGCAGCCCCGCGATCTCCTCGTCGCCGAAGCCGGTGAGCGACAGGTCGAACCCGAGGTCCCCAAGCTCGCCGATCTCGAGCGCCAGCATCTCGGTGTCCCAGCCGGCGTTGAGGGCGATCTTGTTGTCAGCGAGGATGTAGGCACGCTTCTCGGCCTCGCTCAGCCCGTCCAGTTCGATCACCGGGACGGTCGCCATGCCGAGCTTCCGAGCGGCCAGCAGCCGGCCATGGCCGGCGATGACGCCGTTGTCGCCATCCACCAGGATCGGGTTGGTCCAGCCGAAGGCCCGGATCGAGGCTGCGATCTGCGCCACATGCGCTTCGTCGTGGGTCCGGGCGTTCTTGGCATAGGGGATCAGATCCCCGATCGGGCGGTAGCTGATGGTGAGCGGAGCCCGCCCACTCGATTCCGGGTCAGGAGGGTTGCTCATCTCACTTCCTCTGGTTCTGTCATTCGGCCGGCGCTAATCGAGGGTTTGGCGGCCGATTTTCCGCGCGAATGGGACGGGAGGTCCTCGGGTACCAGCCCCGGCGCCGAGGCCGATCCTTGCGTCCGAAACCTCCCCTTAACGCCGGCGGCTATCAGCGCACTGCGCGCCTCGTCGTCGTGAGGATCGACTGCAGGCCCACCTTCGGGCTGAAAATGCCCCTCGACCTCGTCGGGGGTGGCAAGGTCCGGTACCGACGCGCGGGCCGGTCCACGCGCCAACCCTGCCTTCGCTATCGAGGCGCGTTTGCGCTCCAGCGCATCGAGTGCGTAGGCAATCCGCTTCCGCAGACCCATCACCTCGCGGATGACCACCGCCTCCTGCGGCGTGGGCAGGCGAACGAGCCGGAGGCAGCCTTCCTCGTCGCCGTCCTGGGTGACGGTTATGAAGGCCAACCGACGTTTGGTGAACGTCCAGTGCTGCCGCGAGCGACACTGGACGTAGAGGGTCCAGCTCGTTCCATCGCCCCACGTCTGGATCGAGCCGCGCCTGCCGGCAATGATCCACAATCCGCATGCGTCTCGCAGCAGTTGGCGGGGCGCGGCATCGAGCGCGGCGAGCAGGCGCTCCTGCTGCTGGCGGTCGTCCCGCGCCTGGTCGCGGCTGGCGTAGGTGAGCCCGGTCATTGGACGCTCCGCGAATCTGGGCGCCGGTCCGGATCGAACTTGATCTCCCGCCGGATCGGAGCATCAGTGTCGCGCCCCGCCCGGTGGCTGATGGAAGCGATGCTCCCAGCATGGTCCGGGCCCTCCGGTCGTAGGAGAGGCG
>JAEVZM010000100.1 GCA_023392225.1 Pseudomonadota bacterium | reverse complement strand
TTTGGTTTTCCGGCGCTGCCGCTCAGGCGGGGCAGTAGGCGAACGGGCGGATCGGCGAGCCCGAGCCCTCGTGGATGTTGAGCGGGGAGGCGACGATCAGGCTGCGCAGCGAGAGCTGCTCCATGTTGCGCAGCATCTCCATGATCAGGATGTCGTGCGGCAGCCAGCTCTTCATGTGGCCGGGATTGGCCTGCGGCACGCCGTCGACCACGGCCGTCTCGGCGGCGACGGTGTCGGTGGCGACCGCCTTGACCTTCCGCTCGCGGAAGAACTCGCAGGCGTCCTCGGACATGCCGGGCGCGTTCAGCACGTACCACTGCGCCTTGCTGTCGGTGCGCCAGTACTTCTGCATCCAGCCGTAGTTGACCAGCGCGATCTCGCCCTCGCCGACGGCGGCGCCGGTCTCGGCTTCCTTGGCCCGGAGGTCGTCGGCGGTGATGAGCTCGCCCGGCTTCAGGTCGCGGCCGCTGAAGTCGTAGAGGACGCCCTCGGCGATCAGGTGGTCGGGCGAGAAGGTGTCGATGGTCCGGTCCATCCGGTTCGGCAGCATGTGCGCCGGCGCGTCGACATGGGCGCCGGTATGCTCGGCCATCATGATCGCCTGGCAATAGTAGCCGTCATGGTCGTGGGTGACGGCCTTGTCGATGGTCAGGTGCGGGTGGGTCGGCCACCGCGGGATGCCGCGCTCGAGCAGCGGCGCGAGGTCGACGACCCGCATTTTCCGCAGCTGCGCGAGGATGTTGCCGATCTCCGGACTTGCCGAGGCGCTCATGAGATTCCCTCCCGATTCTTGGCGCTTGAATCCCCTCCGCCTCCCAGCCTCGAGGGGTGTTCGGCGGCATGAAACACGGGGTGCCGAAGCGCGTCAATATATAATCAGTGATCTGTGATCACGTCTATTGACAGGCCCCCCAGTGCTCTTCGAAACTCCGCCCCCGAGCGCCGCGGGAGAGGAGCCTGCAGGCCGTCCATGAGAGGGAGGATGACGACGATGGCAGATATCCGGCTGCTGGTGGATTCCAAGAACCACCTGGGAGAGGGGCCGCTGTGGGACGTGGAGGAGCAGCGGCTATACTGGATCGACAGCTCGGCGTCCGAGATCTGGAGCTGCCGCGAGGATGGCTCCGACGTGCAGCTGCACTACGTGCCGACCCATATCGGATCGATGGCGATCCGGGAGAAGGGTGGCGCGGTGCTGGCGCTTGCCAACGGCTTCAGCCTCTACGACTTCGACACCCAGAAGCTCACCCATCTCGGCGACCCCGAGGCCGACGAGCCGGAGAACCGGCTGAACGATGGCAAGGTCGATCGCCGCGGCCGCTTCCTCGCCGGCTACATGTCCTATGATCACGACCGTCTCGACGCCGGCCGCGGCCAGCGCCCGGTGCGCAACTCGGCGCTCTACCGGCTCGACCCGGACCTCTCGATCACCCGCATCGAGCAGGGCATCAAGTGCTCGAACGGCCCGTGCTGGAGCCCGGACGACAAGACCTTCTACTTCTGCGATTCCTACGACGACAAGATGTACGCCTACGACTACGACATCGAGACCGGCAACATCTCCAACAAGCGCCTCTTCGCCTCGAACCACGAGTACCCCGGCACCTTCGACGGCTCGACCGTCGATGCCGAGGGCTACATCTGGAACGCCCATGTCTTCGGCGGCCGCATCATCCGCTATGCGCCGGACGGCTCGATCGACCGCATGATCAAGTTCCCGGTCCGCAACCTCACCTCGGTGATGTTCGGCGGCAAGGATCTCGACGTGCTCTACGTCACCTCGATGGGCCGGCCGATCAAGGGCGTGCCGCAGCGCGAGGCCGAGGCCGGCGGCCTGTTCGCCGTGTACGGCCTGGGCGTCAAGGGCCTCCCCGAGCCGCGCTTCGGCGGCTGATACCGGGGCATCGCCAACAGGCCGTTGACCGGCAAGGGCCGGGCCGTTCTCATCGGATGGCCCGGCTGGAGACCTGCCCATGAACCACGTCCATGCGAGGATCGAGGGCCGCGCCGGGCGGCTGACGCTGGCGCGGCCCGAAGCGCTGAACGCGCTCGACCACGAGATGAGCCTCGCCATCGCGGCGGCCGTGGAGGCCTGGGCCGATGATGACGCGGTGGCCGTCGTGATCATCGATGCCGAGGGCGATCGCGCCTTCTGCGCCGGCGGCGACGTGCGCCGGATCTGGCATTCGAGCCGCGCCGGCGATCCCGCATTCGGCCGTGATTTCTGGCGCCAGGAATACCGTCTCAACGCGCGGCTCGCGGCCTACCCGAAGCCGGTCGTCTCGCTCATGCAGGGCTTCGTCATGGGCGGGGGTGTCGGCGTCGGCTGCCATGTCTCCCATCGCGTTCTCGATCCCGGCGCGGAGGTGGCGATGCCCGAGAGCGCCATCGGCTTCCTGCCCGACGTCGGCGGCAGCCTGCTGCTCGCCCGGGCGCCGGATCGGATCGGCGTGTGGATGGCGCTGACCGCGCTCCGGCTCGGTGCCGCGGACGCGATCCATGCGGGCTTCGCCGACCATGTCGTCCCACGGGCAGCCTGGCCGGGGCTGATCGCCGAGCTCTGCGCCGGGGCCGATCCGGGGATTCTGGAGAAGGCGGCGGTCGCGCCCGCGCCGGGGCCGATGGCCTCGCTCGGTCCCGAGATCGCCGCGGCCTTCGCCGGCGACGACCTGGCGGTGATCCTCGCCCGGCTCGCCGCGCTCGCAGCGCCCTGGGCGGAACAGGCGCTCCAGGCGATCCGCCGCAACTCGCCGCTCTCGATGGCCTCGGCCCTTGCCCTCATCGGGAGCTATGGCGCCGACGACGACGTGCCCGAGGCACTCCGCCGCGAATACCGCTTCACCTGGCGCTCCGCAGAGGATGGCGTGACCGACTTCCAGGAGGGCGTCCGCGCGCAACTGATCGACAAGGATCGCACGCCGCAATGGCGCTACGGGTCGGTTGAAGCGGTGCCGGCGCAGGAAGTCGCCGCACTCCTGGCGCCGCTCGCCGCCGATGACGAGCTTCGTATTGACCGCGACCGGGAGGTCGCTTCGCGCCGGTCGTGAGGCGATCTGCTTCGCCGGTCGGACAGAAAGGGAGACCACGCATGAATCTCACCGGGCTGAAGGGCGCCAAGGTGATCGTCACCGCCGGTGCCGCCGGGATCGGCCGCTCGATCGTCGAGGCGTTCCTCGCCGAGGGCGCCAGCGTCGCGACCTGCGACATCGATGCCGAGGCGCTCAAGACCGTGCCGGCATCGGTCCATGCCGAGCAGGTCGATGTCGCCGACGAAGCGGCGCTGAAGGCCTATATCGACGGCGCCATCGCCAAGCTCGGCGGCCTCGATTGCCTCGTCAACAATGCCGGCATCGCCGGTCCGACGGCGCGCATCGAGGACGTCGACTCAGCCGACTGGCACCGTACCATCGACATCGTGCTGACCAGCCAATACCTGACCGTCTCGCGCGCGGTGGGGGCGCTGCGCAAGAGCGCCAACCCCTCGATCATCAACCTCTCCTCGGTCGCCGGGCGCTACGGCTTCGCCATGCGCGTCCCCTACGCGGCGGCGAAGTGGGGCGTGATCGGCCTGACCAAGTCGCTCGCCATCGAGCTCGGCGGCGACGGCATCCGCGTCAACGCCATCCTGCCCGGCCTCGTCGCCGGCGACCGGCAGCGCCGGGTATTGGAGGCCAAGGCCCAGCAGCGCGGCATCACTTTCGCCGAGATCGAGGCCGAGGCCTTCCGCAATACCTCGATCAAGGACTATGTGCCGCCGACGGCCATTGCCGACCAGATCGTCTTCCTCGCTTCCGAGCAGGGCCGCTTCATCTCGGGCCAGGACATCTCGGTCTGCGGCGACACCAAGATGCTGGCCTGACGGCCGGTCGGCCTCCCGCCGCCGCACCCCTCGCGCGCCGCCCGGCCTTCCGGGC
>JAEVZM010000711.1 GCA_023392225.1 Pseudomonadota bacterium | reverse complement strand
CGCGGCGGGAGCCGCGTCGCCGGTTTTTGCCGCGTCGGCCGCCGATGCGGCGTCGGTGGCGCCGGGCGCCGCGTCCGGAGCGGCGGGGTCGGGCCGCGCCGTCGAGGAGGCGTCGAAGAGCGCCATGGCGTCCCCGTCCTCGTCTACGTCCGTTCCGCCCGCCTCCGGCGAACAGCCTGCGAGGGTGAGCACGCCAGCCAGCGCGAGCGCAATTCGCAGCGGGTTCAGAGCGGTGCGCATCAGGGGCGTTGGGTTAGCCTGCAGCCGCGGGGCGAGAGGTCCACAGGCTGCCTCGGCGTTCCGGTGGAGGGGGGCGTCGTCCCGGTGTAAGCGAGCCCGATCGAGAAGCGTCCCGGACGATTGATCGCCACGAGCAACTGCCTTTCGCACGCGCTGAAGTACGAGCTCGTGCCGTCAGTCGTGCTCCTTGTGTCCCAGAACGTCACGGTCGATGGTCCACTCGCACCGTGTTGCACGCCGGTCACTGTGAGGGCCATCACGTAGTTGACCTGCCCGACGGTGTAGGCGGTCACGGCGTCGAACGTCACTTCCGGGCCGGTCGCCTGCGCCTCGGCGTTGGCGGGGGCGAGGGCAAGAACGGCGAGCGCTAACGAAGCGCGGACGAAGCGGCGAAGCTGCATGAAGAATCTCCTCGCGCGGCGGTCAGCACGCGCCACACCTCCGCGTGGAGGCGACCTTCCGACGGTAAGGCAGTCGACCGCGCCTGGGTATCACCCCGCAGGATTACCTTTGGTTCCAGCAGTCGGGGGAGCGCCGAACTAGCTCTGGAGCTCTGCCGTCGCGGAGCCATGCGTCGAGTCCGTAAATTATTAGTGGCGTGCAAGCACTTCGGGCGGGCGCATCCGAAGGACGTTCGCCTGGCGGGCTAGGCGGCACCAGCGACGAGCCCAACGAGCGAGCTTCGGTGTAGAGATGGATGCGTGCGTCGGGTCGCCCTTGTCAGCGTGGTTGTCTGTGCGTGTGGCGCAATCGCCGTCGACCCGTCGTCGGAGCTGACGCCTGGACCGGCCGTTTCCGCCGATTCGGGGGCCGGCCAAGCGCCAGCGCCCGTCAGGCCCGAGCCTCGAAGTGACTGCCGTCCTGCGCCCGACGCAATCGCATCCGATGTGCCGGTATCGATACCGCCGGGCGTGACGGCCGACTTCGCTGTACAAGGCACGCGACCGGTCATCGCGGTGACTCCAAACGGCGATGCCGTGGTCGGCTGGGGTAGTGGAGGCCATGTTCGGATCCGGCTGTATCGCGACTCGCAGTGGCTCGACGTGGAGACGATCACGGCGCCGGACAGCGAGTCCAGACGTAGCCAGACACCGAAGGTTGCGATGCGGCCGGATGGCACCGTTGTCGCTGCCTATTACGAGTCGGCGAGCGACGCTCACAATGTTGTCTGTACGCGAGAGCGAAGCTCGGATGGCACGTGGTCGATCGTCTCGACCCTTGCGCGCACGGGTATCGGTTGGTGGCAGGAGCCTTCGCCGCCGGAATTCAAGCTCGCTGCGGATGGGGCGGGCAACATCACCGCTCTGGTTGATACGGAACCATTGAATGGTGGCCTTCTCGCGTTTCGAGCGCCCGCGGGGGGCCGTTTCGGCGAGCCATCGCCTCTCACAGCGGACTCGCTGGATGAATTCCTGTTGGCCGTGAACGCGAGCGGCGAGGCTCTTGCGCTATGGGCTGGGCGTGGGCCCGAATCGGTGAAGGCGGCAGCGTTCTCGCCAGACGCAGGCTGGGGCCCCACCGAACCGCTTGGCCTCGGGGGAGCGATCAGGCTGGGCGTCAGCCCCGAACGCGACGGCTCCACGAGCGTGCTCGCGATTGAGTACTTGATGGATGGGGGAGCTCTCGTCCAAACGGCGATGCGCGCGCGAGACGGTGGCTGGACTGCGTTTACCGAGCTCACAGGTTTCCCTGCGTCGTATGCACGGATCGCGAGCGACGACCTCGGTCGCACGATGGTGGCAGGCAGCAGTTGGTCACCCGGATGCATCTACAACAGCGGAGTCATGCGTCGGGATGCGAGCGGCAAGTGGGGTACGTCCGAGTCCATCCCGGGCGCGCCGCCCGGCAGGACGGTAATCGGGGAGATCGCGCTTTCCCACAGCGGTCACGGGGTGGTGGCGTGGGAGGAGGGAAAGCCCTCGAGCGGCGCCTGGTGTGTCAGCGATGGTGCCTACCTGTCCTGGCTCTCGCCGGAAGGAGCATGGTCGCCGCCGATGCTCCTGGACTCGGGCGGCAGCCAGGCCACCCTCGCGCTCACGCCATCGGGGAGAGCACTGGTCGCCTGGTCGCACGGCGATCGCGTTCTCGTGCGTTGGATTGACCCGCCTTGATCGAGGTCACGATGCGATTCAGGCGACGCTCGGCTACGTGAAGCAAGCCGAGGACCTGACCGGCGACTGGGGCGAGCCGTTCGCGGCGCTCCCAGTCGCGTTGCCCTCGCAGTCCACGCTGCGGTCCAACGCTTGGGGCCGCTACGTGGAACGACCTCGTTTTTCCGAGCGAAACTTTGCGGAGAGGGCGGGATTCGAAAACGGGCGGCGACGTCGGGCAGCGCAGCGGGCCGTCGCCAGCGGTCGAGGAGGCGCCGACCGAGACGCGCGCAACTACGCAGAGTGACGTGGGGGGACCCGAGGTGGACCAGGC
>JAEVZM010000710.1 GCA_023392225.1 Pseudomonadota bacterium | reverse complement strand
GACATGTGGCCCGGGCCCTACGGCAATTTCGGCTCGCGGAAGTATCTCGTCGCGAGCCTCGACCAGAGCCTTCGGCGGATGGGCCTCGACTATGTCGACGTGTTCTACCACCACCGGCCGGACCCGGCGACGCCGCTCGAGGAGACGATGGGCGCGCTCGCCCATATCGTGAAGTCGGGCAAGGCGCTCTATGCCGGCATCTCGCAGTACAAGCCGGCCGAGACGAAGGCGGCCGCGGCGCTGCTCCGCGACATGGGCGTGCCGCTCCTCATCCACCAGCCGAACTATTCGATGCTCGACCGCTGGATCGAGGACGGGCTGCTCGACACCCTCGCCGAGGAGGGCATCGGCTGCATCTGCTTCTCGCCGTTGGCGCAGGGGCTCCTGACCGACAAGTACCTCAAGGGCGTGCCGTCGGATTCGCGCGCGGCGAAGGATCATTCGCTGCAGCAGTCGCGGATCACCCCGGCGCTGGTCGAGAAGCTCAACCGGCTGAATGCGATCGCGGCCCGCCGAGGCCAGAGCCTCGCCCAGATGGCGCTCGCCTGGGTGCTCCGCCAGGCGCACGTCACCTCGGCGCTGATCGGCGCCCGCACCGTCGCCCAGCTCGACGACTCGCTCGATGCGCTGAAGGCGCCGCCGCTCTCGGGCGAGGAGATCGGCGAGATCGAGATCGTGCTGGGGTGAGGGGCTTGCCCCTCGCCCTCACCGATAGGCGAGGCTGACCCCGTCGGCGCCGAACAGCTGCACCTTGGCCGGGTCCCAGGCGAAGCGGACCGTCTCCTCGACCTTGAGCGGCAGGGTCGCCGGCGTCGTCGCCTTGAACAGGTCGCGCTCGCTCCGGAGGGTGACGATCAGCTCGACGCCGTGGTTCTCGATGTGGTGGACCTTCGCTTCCGCGACGCCCTCGGGGCCGACCTTCACGTCCTCGGCCCGGATGCCCGCCGTCACCGTCTCGGCTCCATTCGCCTTCACCCCGGGGAGCGGCACCGTGAGCTTGCCCGAGAGGGTGGTGAGCGCCCCGTCCTTGAGCTCGCCCTTGACGAGGTTCATCGCCGGCGAGCCGACGAAGCTCGCGACGAAGATGTCGCGCGGGCGGTTGTAGATGTCGTAGGGCGTGCCGACCTGGACGATGCGCCCGTTGTTGAGGACGCCCACCTTGTCGCCCATCGACATCGCCTCGATCTGGTCGTGGGTGACGAACAGGAACGTCGCCTTCAGTTTCATCTGAAGGTCCTTGAGCTCGGAGCGGAGCGCCTCGCGGAGCTTGGCGTCGAGGTTCGACAGCGGCTCGTCCATGAGGAACGCCCGCGGCTCGCGGACGATCGCCCGGCCGATGGCGACGCGTTGCATCTCGCCGCCTGAGAGGCGGTCGGTCTTGCGCTCGAGCAGGTGCTCGATGCGCAGCGTCTTCGCCGCCGTGGCGATGCGCGCATCGATCTCGCTCTGGGAGTAGCTGCGCACGCGCGAGCGGAGCGGGAAGGCAAGGTTCTGGCGCACCGTGTAGCGCGGGTAGAGCGAGTAGTACTGGAACACCAGCGCGATGTCGCGCTGCGCCGCCGTCCACTCGGCCATGTCCTGCCCGTCGACGCTGACCGAGCCGGTGGTCGGCTTGTCGAGCCCGGCGATGAGGCGGAGCGCCGTCGTCTTGCCGGCACCGGTCGGCCCGAGCAGCACGAAGAACTCGCCGTCGGCGATGTCGAGCGAGAGATCCCTGAGCGCCGTGTTTGCACCGAAGGTCTTGGTGACCTTGTCGAGTGTGATCCGCGCCATCTTGTCCTATCCGAGCCTGATGTTGAGCGACGCGCCGCTGGCGTCGTCGAAGAAATGGCTCTGCGCCGGGTCGAGCCGGGCAAAGACCGTGTCGCCGACGCGGTTCACGAAGCCGCTCGGCGTGCGGGCCCGCAGGAACGCGCTGCCAATCTTCAGGTCGACGATGTCATAGGCGCCGAGGGGCTCGATGATGTGCGCCTCGACCGGCACGTGGCCCGGCGTCGGCTCGCGCGCCGTGAACACGCCCTCGGGGCGGATGCCGAGCGAGAGGCTGCCCTTGGCGCCCGCCTTGGTGAGCGCCGCGGGGAGCTCTGCCGGGAAGGCGAAGGCGGCGTCGCCGTCGCCGAGCGTCACCTCGGCGGCGCCCCCGTTGGCCTTCACCGCCGCCGGCAGGATGTTCATCACCGGGCTGCCGATGAACTGGGCGACGAAGAGGTTCGCCGGCCGGGCATAGACCTCGGTCGGGGTGCCGACCTGCTGGAGGATCCCCTCGTTCATCACCGCGATGCGGTCAGCCAGCGCCATCGCCTCGACCTGGTCGTGGGTGACGTAGACGGTGGTCGAATCGTTCTCGATGTGGAGCCGCTTCAGCTCGGTCCGCATGTCCTCGCGCAGCTTGGCGTCGAGTGCGCCGATCGGCTCGTCCATCAGCATCGCCTTCGGGCGTCGGACCAGGGCGCGACCGATGGCGATGCGCTGCATGTCGCCGCCCGACAGAGCCGACGGGCGACTCTTGAGGAGGTGCTCGATCTGCAGCGCCTTCGCCACCTCGCTGACCTTCTGTGCCACCTCGGCCTTCCCGGTCCGCGTGGCGCGCAGCGGGAAGGCGATGTTGTCGAACGCGGTGAGGTGCGGGTAGAGCGCGAACAGCTGGAACACGAAGGCGATGTCGCGGTTCGACGCCGTCAGGTCCTGCACCGGCTTGCCGTCGATCCGGATCTCGCCCCGGCTGATGTCCTCGAGGCCGGCAATGGCGCGCAGCGTCGTCGTCTTGCCGCAGCCCGAGGGACCCAGCAGGACGACGAACTCCTTGTGCGCGATCGTCAGGTTGAGCTTCCGGATGACATGGACTTCGCCGAAGTACTTCTCGACATCCTGTAGCGCGATCTCGGCCACGGTCAGTGCTCGCTCGTCTCGGCGGCCCGCGGGGGCGGCTTGATATGGGAGAAGATCGTGAAGCCGACCAGCCCGACGAGGATGATGGTCATCCCGTAGCGGTGCAGGAACAGGCTCCATGGCTGCAGCAGCGCGATGATGCCGAGGATCATCAGCCACTGCGAGACGGGCTCGAACACCCGGGCGCTCATTTCCTTGAAGGTCATGGCGTCACTTCCTGATTGCGCCGAAGGTCACGCCGCGGAGGAGGTGCCCACGGAGCGCGAAGGTGAAGATCGCGACCGGCAGCAGGAACAGGAACGTTCCCGCCGCGATCACGGTCCAGTCGGTGAGGCCCGAGCCGACCTGGGCCGGGATGAAGGGCGGCGCCGTCTGGGCCCGCCGGTTGGTGAGGATCAGCGCGAAGGCATATTCGTTCCAGGCCGTGATGAAGCAGAACACGGCGGTGGCGGCGATGCCGGTGGCGGCCTCGGGCAGGACGATCTTGAAGAACGCCTGCATGCGCGTGTAGCCGTCGACGAGCGCCGCCTCCTCGTACTCCTTCGGGATCTCGTCCATGAAGCCCTTCATCAGCCAGACGGAGAACGAGAGGTTGAAGGCGGTGTAGAGGAGGATGAGGCCGAGATGCGTGTCGTTGAGCCCGACCTCGCGGTACATGAGGTACATCGGGATCGCGACCACGATCGGTGGCAGCATGCGGGTCGACAATATGAAGAACAGGAGGTCGCTCTCGCCGGCGATCTTGAACCGGGAGAAGCCGTAGGCCGTGATCGTGCCGAGCCCCACCGCGAGCACGGTACTGATCACCGCGACGATGAGACTGTTCATGAAGCGGTCCGGATAGGCCGACAGCTGGACGCTGTCGCCGACCCGGAGCACCCGCTCGCCGCCATCGAGGATGCGCTGCTCCCACCAGGGCGCGGCGGCGTAGTACTCGGGGTCGACCGGCTTGGTCAGCTGCACGCGCTTGGTGAACAGCTTCACGAACGGCGTGATCTCCGGCTGGAAGAACACCGTCGGCGGCACGCTGGTCGCAAGGTTGCGCGGCTTGAAGGCGGTGGAGGCGATCCAGTAGATCGGCGCCAGGAAGATGATGGTGGCGACGAGGACGACCGCGATCGCAACGCGGTTGAACGTCCTCTGGCCGGCGGTACGGACGATGGCCACCTCAGCGCTCCTTCACCTTGTTGAGGTACTTCACGTAGATGTTGGTGATCGCCAGCACGACGACGAGCACGATATAGGCGAGGGCGCAGGACATGCCCGTCTGCCACTCCTGGAACGCCATCTTGTAGAGCCGGATCGAGACCACCTCGGTGGTCGGCTGGCCGCTCATGATGAACGGCAGGTCGAAGGTCTTGAACGCCTCCATCGTCCTGAAGATGAGGGCGATCAGGAGGATCGGCATGACCAGCGGCAGGGTGATCCGGGTGAAGGTGTACCAGGTCCCGGCTCGGTCGATCGCGGCCGCCTCGTAGAGGTGCTGCGGCACGGCCGAGAGGCCGGCGAGCGACAGCAGCATCACGAACGGCGCCCACATCCAGATGTCGGTGAGGGCGACGGCGAACAGCGCCGCGTTGGGATCGGACAGCCAGGCGAAGTCGCCGAGGCCGAGGGCGTAGTTGAGCGGCCCCCAGGACGGGTCGTAGTTCAGCTTCCAGAACAGGCCCACCACCGCCATCGACATCATCATCGGCAGGAGGAGGAGCGTGGTGATGAAGCCCTTGTAGGGGATCGACCGGTTGAGCAGCAGCGCCAGGCCGAAGCCGACGACCATCTGCCCGGACACCGACACGATCACGTATTTCGCCGTGACCACGAAGTTGTCCCAGATCCGCGGGTCGTTGAGCAGCTCGCGGAAGTTCGCCAGGCCGACGAAGTTGACGGGGTCGTTCACCGAGGCCCGGAAGTCGGTGAAGGAGTAGCCGAGCGAGTAGATCAGCGGGAAGATGTTGAAGACGATCAGGAAGATGATCGTCGGGATGATGAAGAGATTGCGGATCGAACGGTCGCTCCACCCGCGCGCGGCGGCCTGTGAGCGCGGATCGAGTCGCGTCATCGAAACGGTCGCCAAGGCGAACCCCCACCTGTTCCGGAATGAAAAAGCCGGGGAGGCGCGAAGCCTTCCCCGGCGCTGTTCACGGATGCCTACTTGACGTAGCCATACTTCTTGAAGGTGGCATTCCAGTCGGCCGCGGTCGCATCGAGCGCCGCCTGAGCCGTCCCCTCGCCGCCGACGACGAACGGATAGACGCGATTGTTGATCGCGGTCAGGAGCTCGGCATATTCCGGCACCGCCCAGAAGTCCTTCACCATGAACATGGTCTGGTAGAAGGCCTCGTTGTACGGCGTGGCGTTGCGGAACTCTTCCGACTCGAGGACGGCCGCACTGCAGGTATAGCCGCCGAGCTCGGCCCACTTCTTCTGGGTCTCGTCCTTGACGAACCACTCGAGGAACTTGAACGCCTCTTCCTGGTTCTGCGAGTAGGAGACGATCGAGATGCCCTGGCCGCCGAGCGCCGCGTGCTGCTTGCCGGTCGGCCCCGCCGGGTTGGCGAAGTAGCCGGTGTTCTTGGCGTGCGGGTTGCTCGCCTCGTTGGCCAGCGCCGGGAAGAAGGCGAAGAAGTTGAGGCTCATCGCCGCCAGGCCTTCGGTGATCGCCTGGTTGTCCTCCTGGAAGAACGTCTTGCCCCAGTTCGGCGGGGTGAACTTGTAGAGGTCCGCATACATCTGCAGCGCCTCGGCGTTCTCCTTGGAGTTCAGGATCCCGTCGACCTCGTAGGTGGCATAGTTGCCGAGCTCGCCGCCATAGCTGAAGATGGCGCCTTCAATGCCCATGACCAGCGCGTCATAGGAATTGTCGGTGTAGATCGCGATGCCGTACTGCTTCTGGTCGGGACGATAGAAGAACTCGGCGATGTCGCGGAGCTCGGCATAGGTCTTCGGCACGCCGAGATCGTAGCCGTACTTCGCCTTGAAGGCCTCCATCTCCTTGGGGTCTTCGAACCAGTCCTTGCGGTAGGCCCAGCCGGCGGCGTCACCCTCGAGCGGGATGGCCCAGTACTTCTGGCTGCCCTTGGGGTACTCGGCATAGTATTCGACGGTCGCCGGCGCCATCAGCTTGGCGACGTTGTGCTCGGCGAAGAAGTCCGTCAGGTCGACATAGTGGCCCGCGGTCGAGCCGGCACCGAGCCACTGCGAGTCGCCGACGACCATGTCGTAGGCGTCGCCCTTGGCGTTGAACTCGGCGAAGGCCTTGGTCTGGAAGTCGGGCCAGGGGGTGGTCTCCACCGTGACCGTCACGCCGGTCTCGGCAGTGTATTCGTTGACCAGTTCCTGAAGGTAGTTGGCAGGATCCCACTCGGCCCAGAAGATCGTCAGCTCCTGGGCGGAAGCGGCGCCGGCAGCGAGCATCATGCCCGTCCCGGCCATGAGACCAAACAGGTGTTTCCTCAGCATGCGTTTTCTCCCTTTGAAGCACGTCAAATTCTTGATTTGTTGGGTATGACGGCCTTTGAAGTTCAGTTGAGCGTCTTCGAGTTCCTCCTTTGCGGCTTCCGTGCCGGAGTCTGTGGCGCCCGACGTGCCGGTCGCGACGCCTTGGCATTCGCGTTCTCAGAGACCGCGGCGCGCACCAGCGCATGCCCGGCCCACACGGCAACCCGCCGCGCCTCTTTGCCGTCGAGGCCCCAGATGTCCTTGAGCACGACCAGGGCCTCGGTGCCGAATATCAGTGACAAGGATTGCGCCAGTCTGTCAAATGCCGGCCGGCGCAGCTCGCCCTCGAGCGGCTGCAGCGCCTCGGTGAGCAGCTTCTTGCGGTTGCCGCGGACGATCGGCTGCTCCTCGCCCAGCGCCCCGGCCTGCTGGCGCGCCCACTGCGCGATCGCCAGCTGCAGCGCCGCCCGCAACGTCGTCTCATAGGTGTCGAGCCGCGGATAGGCGAAGGTGATCAGCTTCGAGACACGATCCTCCGCATCCGGCGAATCCGAGTGCCAGTCGAGGATCGGGCCGAGCGCGGCATCGACCGCGGCCTGGATCATCGCCGCCTGGGTCGGGAAGTAGCGATAGGCCGTCGCCCGCGACACGCCCGCCGCCTCCGCGACCTCGCTGACCGAGGGAATGACGCCGCACTCCATCAGCTCCATGGCGGTGTCGAGCATCACCTTCTTCATCCGCGCTCGCGGACCCGTCTCCGGCGTGCGCTTCTTGCCCTCGGCTTGACGTGAGACGGCCATATCAATACGATACTGCCGTCTCACGAATATTGCAATCGTCGCGTGTCCCGGATTTCGAAAAACCTTTGCTGCGGCGCGACATGCACAAAAGAGAAGCAGGCGGCGGCATTGTCGCGAACCGTACCGACCGGACCTGCGAGCGGAGGAAGATCGCCGTGAAGATCCCGTCAGAGACGGCCTCGCATCGCGCCCTGTCGCGGGGTGCCCGGCCATGAGCTCCATCCCGCGCCGCGACATCCTCGCGCGCTTCCACGACATGGTCCGCCGCGGCGTGCCGCTCGTCGGCGGCGGCGCCGGCACCGGCCTCTCGGCCAAGGGCGAGGAG
>JAEVZM010000697.1 GCA_023392225.1 Pseudomonadota bacterium | reverse complement strand
CGCCTGACAGTGCCCGGTAAGGTGGCGCTCCTCATACACGGGGCAACAGGCGCTGGGGGCAGACTCAGCGTCCAGCAAAGGCCCTGGAGAATACCCACATGGATAACCAGACTGTTTCTCGCGAACCGACCCGGTCCCTCCGCCGGCGTGCTCTCCTCGGCACCGCCGCGGCGCTGATGGTCGGCGGTGTGGTCGCCGGCGAGGCGATCCTGCTGCCGAAGTCCCCGGCCTATGCCGACGCCGTCCGCGTCGAGGGCGTCCAGCCGGTCAGCTTCGCCGACGTGGTGGAGAAGGTCCGCCCGGCGGTGGTGAGCGTCCGCGTCAAGACCAAGACCGACGACGTCGCCATGCAGGAAGGCGGCGACCAGATGCCGGGCTTCGGCAATGACGAAAACAACCCGATGGAGCGCTTCTTCAAGCAGTTCCGGAACGGTCCCGATGGCGGCAAGGACGGCAAGCGCCAGTTCCGCTGGCAGAGCCCGTACTCGACCAGCCTCGGCTCGGGCTTCATCATCTCCGAGGACGGCTATGTCGTCACCAACGACCATGTCGTCGACAAGGGCCAGTCGGTCACCGTCATCCTCGACGACGGCACCGAGTATGAGGCCAGCGTCGTCGGCGTCGACGACAAGACCGATCTGGCGCTGCTCAAGATCAACAGCCCGGATCGCGACTTCACCTATGTGAAGTTCTCCGAGGACAAGATCCGCGTCGGCGACTGGGTGGTCGCGGTCGGCAATCCGTTCGGCCTCGGCGGCACCGTGACCGCCGGCATCGTCTCGGCCTCGGGTCGCGACATCGGCTCGGGTCCGTATGACGACTTCATCCAGATCGATGCGGCGGTGAACCGTGGCAACTCGGGTGGTCCGGCCTTCAACCTCAACGGCGAGGTGATCGGCATCAACACCGCCATCTTCTCGCCCTCGGGCGGCAATGTCGGCATCGCCTTCGCGATCCCGGCGTCCTCGGCCGAGCGCATCATCGACGACCTCAAGGACGACGGCCAGGTGACCCGCGGCTGGCTCGGCGTGCAGATCCAGGGCGTGACCCCGGAGATCGCCGACAGCCTCAACCTCGCCAAGCCGAAGGGCTCGCTGGTGGCCGAGGCCACGCCAGACAGCCCGGCGGCTGCGGCCGGCCTCAAGTCCGGCGACACCATCCTCGCCGTCGACGGCAAGGAAGTCGACGGCCCCCGCGAGCTCGCCTCGACCATCGCCGGCTACGCGCCCGGCACCAGCGTCGACGTGACCTACTGGCGTGACGGCAAGAAGCAGAATGTCGACGTGAAGCTCGGCACGCTGCCCGGCTCGGACCAGATGGCCGCCCTCGACCAGCCGGCGACCGCCGAGCCCACCGCCCTGGAGAACTTCGGTCTCGCGGTGGCGCCGTCGGAGGACGACAGCGGCGTCATGGTCACCGATGTCGATCCCAACGGCCAGGCCGCCGAGCGTGGCCTTCAGCCGGGCGACATCATCCTCTCGGTCGGCAACGACGCGGTGAAGTCGCCCGCCGAGGTGGAGAAGATGGTGGAGAGTGCGAAGGAAGACGGCATGAAGGCCGTGCTCCTCAGGGTCAAGACCGGCGACCAGACGCGCTTCGTCGCGCTGTCCTTCGCCCGGGCCTGATCCGGTAACCGGAGCGGGAGCGCTCGATCGTCGCCCCGAGACGCTTTCGTTTCCTGTGGCGGCAGGCCGGCTCGTCCGGTCTGCCGCTCTTTATTCTGGCACAGTGATCTGGCAATGCTCAATCTTTCGGAGATCCGCGGCGCGACGAGTATGCGAATCCTGATCATCGAGGACGACAACGAGACCGCAGCCTATCTCGGCAAGGCGCTGCGCGAGGCCGGTCATGTCACCGACCACGGCGCCGACGGCGAGGAGGGGGCGGCGATGGCGGCCGAAGGCGGCTATGACGTGATCGTCGCCGACCGGATGCTGCCCAAGCGCGACGGCCTCTCGGTGATCGAGGAGCTGCGCGGCAATGGCGACCATACGCCGGTCCTCGTCCTCTCCGCGCTCGGCCAGGTCGATGACCGCGTTACCGGCTTGCGCGCCGGCGGCGACGACTACCTCGCCAAGCCCTACGCCTTCTCCGAGCTGCTCGCCCGCGTCGAGGCGCTCGGCCGGCGCCAGCGTCCGGGCTCGGCCGAGACCGTCTACCGGGTCGGCGATCTCGAGCTCGACCGGCTGTCCCACACCTGCACGCGCGGCGGCCAGTCGATCCCGCTCCAGCCCCGCGAGTTCCGCCTGCTCGAGTACCTGATGAAGCATGCCGGGCAGGTGGTCACCCGCACCATGCTCCTCGAGAACGTGTGGGACTATCACTTCGACCCGCAGACCAACGTCATCGACGTCCACATCTCCCGGCTCCGCGGCAAGATCGACAAGGGTTTCGGCGAGCCGCTCCTCCACACCGTGCGGGGCGCCGGATACATGATCCGTGACAGCGCTCGGTAGGGTCGTCCGGACGACGGCGTTCAAGCTCTCCGTCATCTACTTCGTCGTCTTCTCGGTCTTTGCGGTGGCCTTCGTGCTCTACCTGTCGTGGAGCACCAATGCGCTCCTCGAGTCGCAGCTGAAGGAGACCATCGAGACCGAGATTCGCGGCCTCGCCGAGCAGGGGCGGAACGGCGGCCTCGCCGCGATCTTCCAGACCATCGAGCAGCGCAGCAACCTGCCGGGCGCCAGCCTCTATCTCATCACCGACGTCAACGGCCGCATCCTCACCGGCAACATCAGCCAGGTGCCGGCGGACCTCTTCGAGCGCTCGGGCATGGGCATGATCGTCGTGCCCTACGAGCGCAATCTCGGCGAGGGGCCGCGCCATCTCGCCATGGTGCAGATCCTCCGGCTCCCCGGCGGCTTCTGGATGCTGGTCGGGCGCGACATCGGCGAGCGCGAGGAGTTCCGCGCGATCATCGGCCGGGCCCTGATCTGGGCCGTGGGCCTTCTGATCGGCCTCGCGCTGGTGAGCTGGTTCTTCGTCAGCCGAAGGGTGCTCAAGCGCATCGACTCGGTCGCCGCGACCAGCCGGCGGATCATGGCCGGCGACCTGTCGCGCCGCCTCGAGGTCACCGGCACCGGCGACGAGTTCGACCGGCTCGCCAACAGCCTCAACGCCATGCTGGAGCGGATCGAGCATCTCCTCCACCAGCTCCGCGACGTCTCCGACAACATCGCCCACGACCTCAAGACACCACTCACCCGGCTGCGCAGCCGGGTCGAGGCGACGCTCGCGGCCCCGCCGAGCGACGAGGCCTATCGCAACGCCCTTGTGGCGACGATCGAGGAGTCCGACCGCCTCATCCAGACCTTCAATGCGCTCCTCATGATCGCGCGGGTCGAGGCCGGCCCGCCGGACGGGGCGATGACCGAGGTCGAGGCCGGGGGAATCGTCCGCGACGTGCTCGAGCTCTACGAGCCGGTCGCCGAGGAGCAGGGCGTCGAGCTCGTGGCCGAGACGCCCGAGCCGATCATGGTCAATGCCAGCCGCGAGCTGCTCGGCCAGGCGCTCGCCAACCTCGTCGACAATGCGATCAAGCATGGCCTTCCCGCCGGTGCCGACCGCCCGCTCCGCATCGTCATGTCGACGGCGCGCGACGGCGACGACCTGGTGCTGCGCGTCGCCGACAACGGGGTGGGGGTACCCGAGGGGGACCGTGTCCGCGTGCTGCAGCGCTTCGTGCGCTTGGAAAAGAGCCGGTCGACGGCTGGCTCCGGCCTCGGCCTCAGCCTGGTCAGTGCCGTCGCCGCCTTCCACAACGGGACCATCGAGCTCGCCGACAGCCATCCCGGCCTCACGGTGACGATGCGGCTGCCGATCGTCAGGCAGTCCTGATCGGCCGCGCCTGCGTTGAAGGGGCCCGCCGCCTCCTGTAGCTAGTCCGGATAACGATATGGTCCGGGAGGCGTGACCCCATCTTGACGAAGAAGCCCACATCCAAGGCGGCGCCGCGGCCAGCGAAGGCCGAGACCAAGTCCCGGCCCGAATCCCGGGCGCCGAAACGGGCCGGCCTCGCGGCCTCCGTCCTTCCCCGCATCCGGCCGGCCGAGGGCTGGGAGGCGCGGGCGGAAGAGCTGCGCGCGGCGGCGAAGGAGTCCGGCGCCAAGGGGCTGCCCGCCGCCTCGGCGAAGAAGGCGTGGAGTTTCCTCGGCTCGGTGTTCGAGGATTCGCCGTTCCTGCGCAGCCTTGCGCTCGAGGATCCGGCCCGGCTCGCCGTGCTGCTCAAGGCCGATCCGGAGGCGAGCCTCGCGCGCATCATCGCCGAGACCGATGCGGCCTGGACGGTGGAGGACCAGGACGAGCTGATGCGGCGGCTTCGTCGTGGCCGTCAGGAGGTGGCGCTGCTCACCGCCCTCGCCGATCTCGGCGGGGTGTGGGACGTGATCGCCGTCACCGCGGCGCTGACCGCCTTCGCCGACGCCGCGGTCGGGGCCGCGGTGCGCTTCATCCTCGCCGAGGCGGCAGCCGCCGGGCAGGTGACGCTGAAGGACCGGAAGGACCCGGCGCGCGAGAGTGGCTGGATCATCCTCGGCATGGGCAAGCTCGGCGCGGGCGAGCTCAACTATTCGAGCGACATCGACCTGATCGTGCTGTTCGACCCGGCCGTGGCCCGCCTCGCCGAGGATGCCGAGCCGTCGGTCCTCTTCGTGCGCTACACCAAGAAGCTGGTGCAGATCCTCAACGAGCACACCGCCGACGGCTACGTCTTCCGCACCGACCTCCGGCTGCGTCCCGACCCCGGCGCCACGGCGATCGCGATCTCGACCGAAGCCGCGCTCCAGTACTACGAGAGCCTCGGCCAGAACTGGGAGCGCGCGGCGCTGATCAAGGCACGGCCGATCGCCGGCGATATCCCGGCGGGTGATGCGCTGCTGCGCGAGCTCGTGCCCTACATCTGGCGGAAGTACCTCGACTATGCCGCGATCAGCGACATCCACTCGATCAAGCGCCAGATCCACGATCATCGCGGCCACGAAGAGGTGAAGGTCGCCGGCCACAACATCAAGCTCGGCCGCGGCGGCATCCGCGAGATCGAGTTCTTCGTCCAGACCCAGCAGCTCATCGCCGGCGGGCGCAACCCCGAGCTTCGCGGCCGGCGCACGCTCGACATGCTGGACGTGCTCGCCTCCGGCGGCTGGATCGACGCGGCGACGCGCGACGACATGCGGGCGAGCTACCTCTCGCTCCGCGCCGTCGAGCATTGCCTCCAGATGATCGCCGACGAGCAGACCCACACGCTGCCCGAGGACGACGCTGATCTCATGGTCGTCGCCGCGATGGCCGGCTATGACGACCTGCCGGCCTTCTCGGCCGACCTCGGCCGGACGCTGACCACCGTCCGCGACCACTATGCCGAGCTTTTCGAGGCCGCGCCGTCGCTGACCTCGACACTCGGCAGCCTCGTCTTCACCGGGGACTCCGACGATCCCGAGACGCTCTACACGCTTTCGAAGCTTGGCTATGCACGGCCCGAGCACGTCACCGCGACGGTGCGCGGCTGGCACTTCGGCCGCTACCCCGCGACGCGCTCGGCGACCGCGCGCGAGCGGCTGACCGAGTTCGTGCCGGCGCTGATCGAGGCGCTGGCGACGACCAGGAACGCCGACGCCGCCTTCGCGGCCTTCGACCGCTTCCTCGCGCGGCTGCCGGCCGGCGTCCAGCTGTTCTCGCTGCTCAGCTCCAACCCCGGCCTTCTCGGCCTCCTCGCCACCACCATGGCGACCGCGCCGCGGCTGGCCGAGACCGTGGCCCAGCGGCCGCACGTCCTCGACGCGGTGATCGAGCCCGCCTTCTTCGGCCGCGTGCCGGAGCGCAAGGTGCTGGCCGAGCGCGTCGCCCGCACGCTCGGCGACGCGACCGGTTACGAGGACGTGCTCGACCGGGCCCGCATCTTCGGTCAGGAGCAGGCCTTCCTGATCGGCGTCCGGGTGCTCGCCGGGACCATCGGCGCCCGCGCCGCCGGCACCGCCTATGCGACCCTTGCCGAGGTGCTGGTCGAGGCGCTGCTCGCCGCGGTGCGGGCGGAGTTCGAGCGCGCCCACGGCCGGATCCGCGGCGGCGAGGTCGCGGTGCTGGCGATGGGCAAGCTCGGCGGCCGGGAGATGACCGCGGCCTCCGATCTCGACCTCATCTTCCTCTACGACTTCGACGAGCGGGCCGGCGCCTCCGACGGCGAGCGGCCGCTCTCGGGGGCGCAGTATTTCACGCGGCTCACCCAGCGCCTGCTCGCGGCGCTGTCGGCACCGACCGCCGAGGGCACGCTCTATGAGGTCGATTTCCGCCTCCGGCCCTCGGGCAACTCGGGGCCGCTCGCCACCCATATCGACGCCTTCGCGACCTACCAGGAGAAGGACGCCTGGACCTGGGAGCACATGGCGCTGACGCGGGCGCGGCCGATCGCCGGCGACAAGCGGATCATCGCCAAGATCGACTGGGTGATCGGAAAGGCGCTGTCGAAGAAGCGCGACGCGAAGAAGGTGCGGGCGGACGTTCTCGAGATGCGCCGCCTCATCGCCGAGGAGAAAGGCAGCGAGGGGGCGTGGGACCTCAAGCAGGCGCCGGGCGGACTCGTCGATATCGAGTTCGTCGCCCAGTATCTCGAGTTGGTCCACGGCGCGAAGTCGCCAGGCATCCTCTCGCCGGAGACCGAGACGGTGCTGGCCAATGCGGCGAAGGCGACGCTCCTGCCGCCGCGCGAGGCGGAGGTGCTCCTGCCGGCGCTCCGGCTCTACCAGGCGCTCACCCAGCTCCTCCGGCTCTGCGTCGATGGCACCTTCGTTCCCGCCGAGGCGCCGGGCGGCCTGCTCGACCTTCTCGCCCGCGCGGCCGGGCTGCCCGACTTCGCAACCCTCGACGTCTCGCTCCGCGAGAGCCAGGAGGCGGTGCGGGCGAGCTTAGAGCGCGTGATTGGTAAAATCGACAGCCCTTGATTGTAGGACTATATCCCATAACGTCACGGCGATGGTTTCGGTCAGTCCAGAGAGATCGCCTTGCTCACGCCTGAGGAATTCGACGCCGCGCGGCGCTTTCAGCACAATCTCGCAGGCCTTCGCCTGGAGTTGAGCATGCTCCGCTTCGAGCTTGCCCTGAAGGCCAATTTCAACCCAAGCCAGCCCCGTGTCCCCGCCGGCCGACCCTCCGGCGGGCGGTGGACGCGCGTGGGCAGCCCGCCGGGAGAGGGGCCGGCCGCGCCCTTGCGAACTTCGCCCGCGCCTTCCTCCGCCGGTTCGATCGACGACGGCTGGACCGTCGTCGGGCGGCGCACGGACGGGATGGTCCGGGAGGAGACGGTCGTCCATCGCGACGGCAGTGCCATCCGGGCGGAGGTCTCGGCGGCCCCGCTGACCACCGGGTGGGACGAGCGCTACACGGTGATCGGGACGGACGGGACGATCCTGACCTTCCAGAACCGCGGCCGCCATCAGCAGGTGTTCGACTCGAGCGCGAGCCTCATCGCCGAAAGCAGATGGTCGCCGCAGGGCGTGACGACCGAGCCGACGGTGCAGCCCGCTTTCCTGAGCCTTCTGTTGGAAACCGTTGAGCTCGGTCTCACGCTCTTCACCTGGCTTTCGACGCGAAACACGCCCGAGCGACAGGCGGTCATCGCGTTCTCGGCCCGCGAGTTCCGGCCGGGCGCGCCACCGAGCCTCGCGCTCGACTTCGTCGGAACCCTCTCGCGCGACGAGCTCGAGGAGGCCTGTCCGCGTCTCGGCGAGGTCCAGATGAGGACCAACGATGCCGTCGAGACCGTCCGGCGACGCGGGGCGCTCGACCTCTCCCCGACACAGTTTGGGACGGCGGTCCACGTGGCTTTGAAGAACCAGATCAACAGTCTAGACGACCCACATTTCCGAGCTGAAGTCTCAGCTCTCAAGTCGTTGGATGAGAAGTACGGAACAAGGGAATCCATACAGATTGACGTCTTTGAGAATGTGGGAGGGGGTACAGTATGCGTATATGACATTAAGACCGGCAGAGCGGGGTTATCTTTCAGTAGGGCACGCGAGATTGCGATCAAAGTCCTGAATAGTTTCGGTGGCGCGACAAAAATCATTGTCATCGAAGTACGGCCATCTCAATGACCACGCTCCGGCAAGTCCATCGACTATTGAAGACATTTACTGGATCGCACAGCGATCTATCTTTGGTCGGACGCTGGTTGTATCTCAAGCCGGTGCGACACTTACTCCGGGGCATCCTGATCGAGCGGATTGGAGATGCGTCGCGATTTCGGGTGTGGAGCGCAGTAGCGCCGCTGTGCGAGCCTGAGGAGTTCTTCCCACTGAATTGGGCCACTATTGTTAGGCCGACGAGCGATTGGTCCTGGAGCAACCCGGACCTCCAGAAGCAACTCTATGCATCCTTGGAGGAACAGGCCCTTCCTCAACTGAGGGCGATTACCAGCCTTGATGACTTCGTGACGTTCGCAGAGTCCTCCGAGCGCTTCTCGCTGACGGCATTCCGCTACTACCACTTGCGGAGTGTCGGGGTGGATGCGGCTCGGGGCGATCTTGAAGGAGCACGAAAGACGTGCGCCGAGCTTGTCGGCGGGCGGACGAAGT
>JAEVZM010000695.1 GCA_023392225.1 Pseudomonadota bacterium | reverse complement strand
GCCCGGACCTGCCGGGCGACCGCCATCGCGTGCGCGTCAAGGGGCCCGGTCCGGGCCCCCGTGGGTGGCGCTATAGCGCCGCCTTCACCTCGTTCCAGATCTCGACGCGCTTTTCGAAGTTCTCGGGCGCCTCGAGGAAGGTCAGCTTGTCGGCATAGTCGAAGCCGGCCCGCAGGTTCGCTTCCTCGTTGACGACGTTGCCGTAGTTCTTGTCGTCGGATAGAATGCGCCCGACTTCGTTCGAGAGGCAGGCATCGATCCAGGCGAGGGCGAGATCGACGTCCTTGGTTCCGCTCGAGATCTCCCAGCAGTCCAGCCAGCCGATGGCGCCCTCGGAGGGGATCGTCATCTCGGCATCGACGCCCTTTTCCCGCAGGCTCGCGACCTGCGGCTCGCCCATCGACGACATCGCCTTGATGCCCGAGTTGAGGAAGACGTTCACGCCCTCGTCGAAGCCGGCATAGTAGGTCAGCAGCAACCGCTTCTGCTCGATCAGCTTCTCCTTCACCTGCTCGAACTGCGCGTCGGTGAGGTTGAACGGATCCTCGATGCCCAGCACCATCGCGGCGAGCGTGACGCTGTTATTGGCGTCGTCGAGCGCGATCAGCTGTCCGGCATTCGCCGGGTCCCACATCACTTCCCAGCTCGTCGGCGCAATGTCGAACTGAGCCTTGTCGTAGATCAGCGGCAGCGACCCCCAGGCGAACGGCACGCCGTACTGCTTGCCGTCGCGCATCACCGCCGGAACGTTCTTGAACGCCGGGCTGAGGTTGGCCGCATTCGGGATCTTCGACATGTCGAGCGGCAGGAACAGGCCGGCCGCGATGTAGCGCTCGAAGCCCGAGGTATCGACGGAGATGAGGTCGAAATCGGCACCCTGCGAGCCCTGCATCTTGGCGAACATCTCGTCCACCGAGCCGGCATAGGTGATCGACACCTCCGCGTCGTACTTCTCCTTGAACGCATCGAGCCATTCCGGCTCGGCATAGCCCTCCCAGCACAGGATGCGCAAGGTGCGGCTCTCGGCGCGCGCGATATGTGGCACCGACAGCAGCACCGCACCCGCCGCCGCCGTCTGCAGAAAATCCCGCCGTTTGATCATGCCAGTTCCCCATCCGTGAAGCGTGAGCGTCGAGCGCCACCGGGCCGTGCCCTGGTCGCCGCATGGGATCGCTGCCGGTGGGACCACTTCGCCATCGCCAGAGCGCTGGATCGAGGCGTCGCGGTGCCGTTCTGCAGGCCCCTACAAACGGCCGAACGTGCCGTGGCCAGTTCCAAACTCAGCGAAGAGTGCGGCTTCAGGGGCGTATTACCAGTGCCAGACCCGGCCAAATCAATCGGTCCACTTTCGACCGGCTCGTGACCAAGTGGACTGCCCCCAATTGGGCGAAGCGGCCCTGTCGGCGCCAAAGGTGCGCGACTAGCTTCGGCGCAACAACCACGGACGGTCGGCCCGCGTCGGCCTCTCGGAAGCGCCGCCATGCGTCACGAGATGCCGGGTCGATGGTCCTCAGCCAGGGAGATTTCGTCGCATGTACACGATCGCCGATGCGGAGATCGAAGCGGTTGCCCGCGTCATCCGGTCCCGCAAGCTGTTCCGCTACATGGAGGACAGCGAGTGTGCCCGCTTCGAGGCGCGCTATGCCAAGTATGTGGGCGTCGACGAGTTCGCCCTCGCCGCCAGCGGCACCAATGCGCTCGTCGCCGGCCTCGTCGGGCTCGAAATCGGACCCGGGGACGAGGTGATCATCCCGGCTCACACCTACATGGCAACCGCGACCGCCGTGCTTGCCGCCGGCGCGATCCCGGTCATCGTCGATGTCGACGACAGCATCACCCTCGATCCCGCCGCCCTCGAGGCGTCCATCGGCCCGCGAACCCGTGCCGTGATCCCGGTGCACATGTGGGGGGCCGCCTGCGACATGGACGCCATCATGGACATCGCCGAGCGGCGCGGGCTCCTGGTGCTCGAGGATTGCTGCCAGGGCGTCGGGGGCGGCTACAAGGGCCGCAAGCTCGGCAGCTTCGGCCATGCCGCCGCCTACAGCTTCAACTACTACAAGAACATCACGGCCGGCGAGGGCGGCGGTCTCGGTACCAGCGATCCGCGCGTCGCCCAGCGCGCCCGCGGCGCCATCGATCCCTGCAACTTCTTCTGGGGCGGCCGCAGCGAGACCGAGAAGCCGTTCGCCGGCAACGGCGCCCGCGCCTCCGAGGTGATGGGCGCGATGCTGAACGTACAGCTCGATCGTCTCGACGGCTTCGTCAGTGCGATGCGGGCGGAGCGCGAGACGCTGCTCGACGAGACCAAAGCGCTGGGCAATATCGGCCTGAAGCCGTCCAGGATGAACAGCCCGGACCACGATTGCGGTGCCCAGCTCATGTACCTCATGCCGACCAAGGAGATCGCCGAGAAGTTCGCCTCGGTCTTTCCGAGCGTCATCGCCGGCAATACCGGCCGGCACACCTACACCGAATGGGACCAGGTGCTGGCGCATGAGGGGGCGGCCCATCCGGCGCTCAATCCCTACAACCTCAAGGAAAACGCCGAGTGCCGCATGGAGTACAGCAAGACCATGTGCGCCCGCTCTCTCGACGTGCTGGGCCGGACCGTGATGATCGCCATGGATCCCACGCATACCAGCGAGGAGATCGACGCCATGGCGCACGACATCCGGCAGGCGGCCCGCTTCGCCTTCGGTGAGATCACCGGCTCGGAGGTCGCGCCGCGCTCCCAGCGGACCATCGAGCACGGCAAGTTCGGCAGGACCGAATAGGCACGACGCCGAAAATGCGCGCCCGGTGCTGCCAATCCATGCAGTGCCTGGCAGTGCCAGTGGCATGGCTCACCGTCGCCGCGGAAAGCGCGCCCTGGCACCCGACTTGCTTGACGTCCAGCGGGAGGAATGGTGTCCCGATGCGATGTCTGCAAGAAGAGTGTCCTCCCGCTTCCCCCAGCTCCCGCTCGATAGCCTCGTCCTCGACGAGGCCGCCGGCGAGCCGCTCTATCGCCAGCTCTACCTGCAGCTTCGCTCCCTGATTCTGGAGGGGAGCCTGTCGGGGGGATTCCGGCTTCCCTCCACCCGCAAGCTCGCCACCGAGCATGGCATCTCGCGCAACACCGTGGTCGCCGCCTACGACCAGCTCGAAGCGGAGGGGCTTATCGAGCCGCGGCGCGGGTCCCAGACCTGCGTCAGGTCGCAGCCGGAGCCGCCGCGCAGCGAAACCGCGCCGATGTTCGACGACTTCCTGTCCCGGCGGGGCGCGCTGATGCTGGCCGAGACGCTGCGCTATGTCTCGCAGGACGATCCGCAGTTCGGGCTGCTGGTTCCCGGAGCGCCTGACATCCGCAGGTTCCCCTTCGCCAAGTGGCGCCGGCTGCTCAACAATCGGCTCCTGGCGCGCAAGGAGGATGTCTTCGGGTATCATGACTATGGCGGCTACCCGCCGCTGCGGGCCGCGATCACGCGCTACCTGGCGGCATCGCGCGGCATTCGCTGCGAGCCCGACCAGATCGTGGTCACCACCGGGGCGCAGGCGGCGCTCGACCTGCTCGCAAGGCTCCTGGTCGATCCCGGCGACGTGGTGTGGATGGAGGATCCGAGCTACCCCGCCGCCCAGGCGGTGTTCATGGCGGCGGGGGCAGTCCTCCAGCCATTGCCGGTCAGCCCGACCGGATGGGATATCCGCAACCCGCCGCGGGATCGGTTCCGCGCGGCCTATGTGACGCCCTCCTGCCACTGCCCCTATGGCACGACGATGCCGTTCGAGCAGCGCGACCAGCTGATCGCGCTCGCCCACGAGCGCAATGCCTGGATCATCGAGGACGACTTCGACGCCGAATACCACCTGACCCGGAACACGATTCCCGCCATGCAGGCGATCTCGGCCGACAGCCGCACGATCTATGTCGGCACCTTCTCCAAGACCATGTTTCCCTCGCTTCGCATCGGCTTCATGGTGATGCCGCCGACGATCCAGCGCTCGATCTCGCGGGCCACCTTCCTGTCGAGCCAGTATCCCTCGATCCTCTTGCAGGCGGTGTTGGCCGATTTCCTCGACGAGGGCTACTTCTCCACCCATCTTGCCGAGATGCGGCGTCTCTATCGGCAGCGGCGCGGCGACTTCCTGAGGCTCGGGCGGCGCTACCTGTCGGAGTGGCTGGAGCCGATGGAATCGGCCTCCGGCATCCAGTCGTTGTGGTTCTTCCGCGACCAGACGATGGACGATCACGAGGTGGTCGCCCGGATGCGCGCGAACGGTTTGCGCGGCGTTCCCTTGTCGATGCACTTCCGCCACATCGCCCCGCTCCGCGGTCTTGTGCTCGGCTTTGCCGGTCAGGACTCCAACCGGGCCGAGAGGGCCCTCATCCGATTGCGGGCGATCCTCGAGACCTGCGGTCCGGACTGCCGCGTGAGGGGCGGCGGCACACCGGGTGCACCGACGGACGACATGACGCCGGGGCTCTAGCTTCGAGGCGGGGCGGCGTCCCGCGGCGCGCCCCGCCGAGGCCGAAAGCCGCGCGCGGCCGCCATTCCCCGCCTCGGGCCTGGCGTCGCCGCTCGCCGCCCCC
>JAEVZM010000651.1 GCA_023392225.1 Pseudomonadota bacterium | reverse complement strand
CCGCCCGGGGCAGGGCTCCGGGCGGTGGGTCCGGAAGCGTGAGTCCTCGGCAGGGGGCCGATCGCAGGGCTCTGGCGAACCAAAGCGTGACTTAGCCCGAGGCATTTCATTGAATGGGCTAGCGCTGGGCCCGACAGTGAGGTGCGGGGTAATGTCCTCGCCGCTACGGAACTTTGGCCACATTGGCCTCTGGCGTCTTCTGTATGTACAGACTTCCGCAGATGCGCTCTTGTTTGTCCACGCGAGCGACAACTAGCAAACGTCCCGCCTCTGGCACCGGAAATGGGGCTAGCGTGGTCCGACAAATGATGCCCGCGATTGGTGCTCCCGTCGTTTGATGGTTCTCGCGTGCTTGGGCGATCAGTGTTTCGGTGATCTCGGCAATCGGCCAATCTTCGCGAATGCCGGGGATGCGTAAAACTATGTCGCCAGGCTGAATGCCGAGCTCGGCGTCAAATAGAATTCGAATATACAGTGCCAACTTAGGGAATGCGAATGGAAATTCAGGAACATTGATATTGTCAGGTAAGATGCCGACAATTGTGTCGGTTCCCTGAAGTTCTGCTCTTATGTCTTCGCAGAACAGTCCAATGATCGATAAGGGCTGGCGCATCGTTGCCCTATCCCGCACTTTTATGGACAGTTTTATACCGGGGCGCTTCGAAAGTAGATGTGCTCGGTCGGGTCTCAGTTTGGACGACGGACGGATGGGCTGTTACGCTGATCGTTGATATCGGCGGTGCGACGATTACGTTTTGCCCAACGCGCACGACGGCTGGTTCAAGGCTAAGGGTTGCCCTTTTGCCCATGGCCCACGCAAGTTCAGCAACTCGTCCCAAGGTAATGTCCTGCCTCCCCTGAAGTTCACGATTGATGATGGAGCGGTGGACGCCAATACGACGCGCGATTTCCGCCTGTGTGAGGCCAGTATGCTCCCGTTCCTCGGCAAGGGTGCGCTGAAGAGCACGGCGCACGGAACCGATAAATCGGCCGGCCGCTCTACGGCTAGGGGTAATTGAAATCTGAAACGACGGCATAGGGATCCTCACCAGATATGAATTTCGGTTCATCAAGATTCAGCCTGTCTCGAAAGGCCGCCACCTCTCCAGCATGCCCGTGGTAGAGCCGGTGTTTCTTGATAGCGTCTGTTTGGTTAGCGACGACGCCGATGAAGCTGTCTTTGGCGTTGAACCAGCCGAACACGCGGAGGTCGGGGGTCTTCAGTTCCCAGATGCCCCCTGCGACGTGACGCAGCGGTTTGAATTGCGCGAGGCACAACAATGGCTCGCCTGACACAAAGGCGTAGGAGAGGTCGTCGAATTGTTCCAGCGGGTTCAACTCAGATTCCCATAGCGGTGTGAGCGTCGGCAGGACTCGTTCGATCCATTCTCTCAGACCGGGCGAAAGACTGATCCGGCGCCACTCCTGTTCATGGGGATCAAGCCCTGCATCGAGCTTGACCAGTAGACCGCTTGACTCCAAATCTAGTAGCGTTGCCATTCAAGTCAACAACTGCCGGGTCCCGTGTGCGCCAGTTTGGTGAATCATGTTGTCGCAGGACAACTATCATAAGAGGTGCTTGCGTTCTGATGCACGTGGTTTTGTTGTCGTGAAGGCGCTGCTCCGCCCGAGCAAGAGGCCCAGACATAAGGGGAATGCTCTCAAGCCGGCTACGGGGCGGCGACGTAGATCAGCCGCATCAGCGTGAAGAAGTCCCGCATGCCGATGCCCTGGCCGTTGCTGCTGACGTCGACGGTCTGCACGACCACGAGCGGCTTCTCAGGGACGGAGGCCACGAGCTGGCCGCCGTGCATGAGCAGCTCCGGATCGATGGGCGGACGAGGGGGCGTCAGTTGGAGAGACGCGGCTGGAGAGACGCGGCGGTGGCTCGGGGAGGGTCCGCAACGCCTCGAGGATCCGTGCCGTCGGCTTCCCGGCGGCACACAGTCCCGCGGCGACCTCGCCGAAATCGACGAGGTCATGATGGCGGCTGTCGCGGGCCCGCGTGAGAGGGACCAACCATGCGCCGTGGCCACGCGCCACCAACCCCTCGAAGTAGAGCGCCTGCGACGAGAACGGGACGTTCGTCTCGCGCGGGTCGCCGATCACGAAGACGCGGCGCCGCGGATCGGCGGCGACCCGGTCGAGGGAGTCATAGGGATCGAAGCGCGTCAGCGTCTCGCCCGGCTTGAGGATGCCCCGGGCCTCCAGATAGGCCCGGTAGGCGGAGGCGCCGGAGGCGATGACGGCGCAGCGGAGGTCATCCCGCCGGGCGAGCATCTCCGCCACGAGCGTGCCGCCGCCGCTGTGGCCCGCGAGCGCGAAGGCCTCGATGACGTAGCGCGCCCTGAGGGCATCGAGGGCTGCCTCGACGAGGTCGGCCTCGATCGGGCGTCCGCGCATCGTGTAGTGCTTGCCGGCGCTGCCATAGGTACCGGGTCGGGCGAGGAAGATCGCGGGGACGGCGAAGCGCGCGGAGAGGCGCTGCTCCAGCGCCACCATCTCGGTCGGCCCGAAGCCGCTCTGGCGCTTCGTCGCGTCGTTCCCGTTGGGACCGAGCACATCGCCGTTCAGCCAGACCATCGCGATCGGGTTCGGTCCCGGCGCGGGGCGGAGGCCCGCGGCGTAGTAGCGAAGGCAGGCAACGGTGCCGCGGACCTCGACCCGGATCGCGGTGTCCCGAGCCTCGAGCGCGGCGCATTCCTCCGCGTCGATGACGATGCCGTCCACCACCCTCTGCGGGTCGAAATTCCCGGGCTCGGGCACGGACTGGGCGCGGGCGGGACCGGCGACGCCGACAAACGCCATGCAGAGCGTCGCCACCACGCGCGAGAGCTTCGTCGAAAGGGCATTCATCACGCGATCCGCTCCGTGCCGGGTGTCCGCGGAAGGATCAAACGCGATTCAAATCGGACTGTAAGCCTTCACGGTCTGGTAAGGTAAATCGGCCGTTAACGACGGTGTATTCTGTGGAGAAGGGACGCCGCGGCGCCCGTCGGCCCCCGCGTCGGCGGGGATAAGCGGCAGCGGCGCGGATGGCGCGACGGGGGCGCCGGCAGGACGTTGCGCCCTGCCGGCGGAGGTCGTGGGTGGCTCAGTCGACCCGCTTCACCGGCGGCGGGGCCCAGGTGCCGTCGATGACGTCGAGCGCTGGCCAGTAGAGGCGAAGGTTCATGGTGAACGGGCCGCTCGCCGGGGCCGGCAGCCAGTTGGACTCCTTGTCCTTGCCCGGCGATTCCCGCTGGATGTAGAGGTCCAGCGAGCCGTCGTCGTTGAAGGCGAGCTTGTCTCGGTCGCCGATGGCGTAGCGGTCGATCGGGTTCTCGGTGAACAGCTGGTTCGCGTCATACATGGTCAGCGACCAGAAGGCGCGGACCGGCGGAATCTGGTCCTTGTCGAAGTGGATCGTGTAGCGCTTGCCGCTGTCGAAGGGCTGCCCCTCGGAGTCGGCGAAGGCCGTCGGATAGACCGCGTCCTCCGGCACGTTGGCGCCGAGCCCGCCATAGGCGACGCCGGCCCGGTGCAGGTAGTCCGCGCCATAGGTGCCGATCGCGGTGAGGTTGGTCTTCCAGCCGTTCTGCGCGACGCCGGCCTTGTCCCAGGCCGCCGTGATCAGCGGCAGAGCCGCCTTCGGCGCAGCTTCGAGCGCATCCTGGACGGCCTTCGGCTGGTCGGCGAGGGCGAAGTCCTCGCCGGGAACGATGCCGATCCGCTTCATCCGGTCGAGGATCGGGTAGTCGTTGGCGTGCGGCGGGTTGGCCTTCATCAGCGACGCGGCAAGGGCGAAGTAGCTCGCCGCGTCCATCGCCGCGACCTGCTCCGGCGGCGGGCTCATGTCGAGGGCGGGGTCGACCGTGTTCGCGGGCGGGGCGTAGTCGGTGCCATAGGCGCTGAGCGGCACCGCGGTCAGCTCCTTCTGGAAGGCATGGACGGCGTCGTAGTCGGCCTTGCCGTTGGTCTGGACGCGGCCGAGAATCCAGCCGCCCGCCGTCGGGCTGTCATAGCGCTCGACGCCGTCGGGCAGGGTGCCCTCCCAACCCGGGCCGACGACGGCGATCGTCTGCGCCGCGTCGCCGGTGGTGCGCGGGCCGGGCGAGGCGAACACGTCGGTCCACTTGTCGAGCATCGGCAGGAGGTAGTAGCGCCCGTTCGAGGCCGGCGCGGTGATGATCAGCGGCTCTTTCGACACGTCGTAGACCAGCGAGGAGTAGAGCGTATCGGCATTGGGCCGGACGACGAGCTTGAACGAGGGGTCCGGGAAGGCCTGCGCATGGCCGAACTGGTTGATCGGCGCGGTGCCCACCGCGCTCGGCCCGGCGACGTTGTCCGAGACCTTGCCGCTGACCTCCATGAGGACCAGCGGGTAGGCGTAGATATAGGCGTCGCGGGCGATCTCGCGCGCCTCGTCGGCTGAAACCGCCGGCTGCGCCTGGGCGGTGGCGGCGGCAATCAGGCCGGCGCATGCGGTGGCAAGGAACCACGGCTTCATCGCTTCACTTCCTTCTTCTCGGACGGAACGGATGTCCGGATCGATCCGGGCGGTGCGGGCGCGCGCGGCGCGGGCATATCCCCCGGGACAAGCGCGGGTTGACTAGCGTCTTCCGCGCCCGAAGACTGTCCCGATCAGGACAAAGCGAGGCGACTCGCGCCGGCCGGCGAGGCCTCCCGAGGCTCGCCGCCGGAGGCATGGAGTGCGGGATGATGGACGCGGAGTCGGCGCGGGCGATCCTCACCAAGGCGGGTTGGCTTTCGACGCAGCCCGAGTGGTTCCAGGCCGAGGTGCTTGAGCGCGCCATGCTCCAGGACTTCGCGGCGGACGAGGTGATCTACCGGATCGGGGGACCGCCGGGCGGGATCTACGGGCTGGTCGCCGGCACGCTGAAGGTGAGCACCGTGCGGATGCTCGCCGCGCCACGCTTCATCCAGTTCGGCATCATCGGCGCCTGGGCGGGCGAGGGGCCCTACCTCACCGGCGAGCCGCGGCGCTCCGAGCTCCGCACGGTGACGCCCTGCACGATGATGCACTTGCCGCTCGACGAGATGAACCGCCTGTCGCAGCGGAACCCGCAGGCGATCCGCTGCTTCGCCAGCCTCACCGTGACCTATTTCGACGTGCTCACCCGGATCATCGACGACCTCCTGATCCCCCGCGCCGAGCAGCGCATCGCCTCGGTCCTGCAGCGGTCCGGATTGCTGCAGTCCTCGGCGGTGCCGATCAGCCAGGAGGAGCTCGGCATGATGGCCAATGCCTCGCGCAAGCAGGTCAACGCGGCGGTGGCGAAGTTCGCGGCGAGGGGCTGGATCCGGCACACCTACCGCTCGATCGAGGTGCTGGACGGCGCGGCGCTGCTCGCCTTCGCGCTGAAGGAGACGCGCTGAGCGGCGCGGCAACACCTGCCATTTTTGACCGCTTGCCGAGCGGCGCCGGAAGGTGTCGCATACCACGCTTCGAAATTCGGGACGGCGTTGCGTGGCGTGGCCGGCGACGGCGGGGCCTGCACGGGATCTCACCTCGTCCGCCGGAGCAGGCGGACGACATGGAGGCGGCACCATGGTTTCCTACGTCACGCTCGACAATTCGAGCTTCCTCGACCTCACCAGCGCCAGCACCAACGGCACGGCGCCGACCGGGGACGTCTATGGCGGCTCGGTGACGTTCAACGTCGCGCTGGTGCTGGAGCGGGCGAACGACCCGACCGACCTCCTCAATGCCGACTGGGGCACCCGGCAGAAGGCGCTCGCCGGGCTCGAGGAGAGCGGCTCGCTATGGTCGACCTACGGGGCCGACCCCGCCGCCTATCAGGCAGTGCTCGACGCGCTCGACGATCTCGGCATCCCGGTATTCGACAGCGGCGACGCCCCGGTGAACGCCCAGTACGTCACCTCGGTCGAGTCGCGCACCATCTGGGTGCAGCTCGACGAGACCAGCTTCACCACGCTGTTCGGCGCCGGGGCGGCGCTGCGCGTGGGCACCGACGGCGACGACGAGTTCCTGTTCTGGGAGGGCGACCTCAGCCTGCCGGAGCCGAGCGCGGCGGCGGGCGTGAAGGGCCTGTGGTTCGACACCGACGACCTCGAGCACACGATCACCGCCGATCCCGGCAGCGGCACCGAGGCAACGCTGACCGACGGCCCGCAGAGCCCCGGCAACGCCGAGGGCGGCGCGCTCTACCCGAACCAGATCGCCGCGCTCTACAATTTTCCCTTCGCCGATGCCGCGCTGTGGCAGGCAATGCAGACCGGTGCGATCGGGCTGGTCGAGCCGGGCGTCGGCAGCGCGGTGCCGGGCAGCGCGACCTTCGATGAGCTGCTTGCGGCCTATCGCGGAGACGCCGGCATCACCACCGCCCTGCCGCCGACGATCACCGTCGCCGGCGGCGGCCAGGCCTATGACAAGGACAGCGCGGACGAGCGCTCGCTCGACGTCGGCATCGTCACGGCGGTGAACCCCAACTCCCAGCTCGTGATCTACGCCGGCTCGGGCTCCGCCGACCACGCCGGCAGCGACGCCTTCACCGCCTACCAATCGGCGATCTGGGACACGGTGAACGACATCAGCGTGCTCAGCTCGTCCGACAAGTCGTTCCCGAACGTTGCGGCCGGATCGCCGTTCCAGTTCGCGCTTCAGGAGCTGTTCGTCGATGCCGCGCTCCGCAACATCACCGTGGTCAACTCGATCGGCGACGGTGGCTCGGGCAACCAGTACGGCAACGGCCTGACCAATGTCAGCGCCATGCACGCCACGCCGTTCGCGATCGCCGTCGGCGGCACCTCGATCAGCACCTATGAGACCGCCGGCGAGGACGTGACGCTGCGCAGCAAGTTCTACGACAAGGCGTTGGACGGCGATCGCGGCACGATCTGGTCGCTGGTCTAGGCCGGCATGACCACCTCGCCGAGCGATGCCGTCGCGACGGCGAAGTTCATCGAGACGGTGTGGAACCAGTACGGCGTCTATTCGAGCGA
>JAEVZM010000074.1 GCA_023392225.1 Pseudomonadota bacterium | reverse complement strand
TCTTGTCGACGGAGAAGGTGCGCTGGTAGCCGATGGTCGAATAGCCGGGGCCGAAGTCGTCGAGCGAGTGGCGCACGCCGATGCGGCGCAGCTCCTTGAGGATCGAGACGGTCAGCTCGTTGTTGGCGAGGAGCGCCGATTCGGTGACCTCGATGTCGAGCCGGGACGGGTCGAGCCCGGAGATGCGGAGCGCATCCTCGACGTGGCGGATGAGGGTCTTCCTGCCGAACTGAAGCGCCGAGACGTTGACCGAGACCGCGACGTCGTCGGGCCAGGTCGCAGCGGTGAGGCAGGCCTCGCGTAGCACCCATTCGCCGATCGGGCCGATCAGCCCCGAGCGCTCGGCGGCGGGAATCACCCGGTCGGGCGCCACCAGACCGCGTTGCGGGTGGTTCCAGCGCAACAGTGCCTCGACGCTTGCTATGCGATTGTCACTCACGTTGACCAGAGGCTGAAAGGCCAGGGTGAACTCGTTGCGCGCGAGCGCGCCGCGCAGCTGCATCTCGAAGGTAAGCCGCTCCTGGAGCGCGGCATCCATGCCCTCCTCGAAGAAATGGTACGCCCCGCGCCCCTCGGCCTTGGCGCGATATGCGGCGAGATCGGCATTGCGAATGAGCGTCTCTGCATCGTGGCCATCCTCGGAAGCGACGGCGATGCCGATGCTCGCCCCCATCACCACCTCGTGGCCGTGGACCTGCAGGGGCGTGGCCAGCGCCCGGACGACCCGATCCGCAAGCACGGCGGCATCCTGGGGCGCGCTCAGGGAAAGCTGCAGGATCGCGAACTCGTCGCCGCCCAATCGCGCCACGACGTCGGTATCGCGGCACGATGCAATCAGGCGCTGGGCGACCTGCTGCAGGGCTGCGTCGCCGACGAGGTGGCCATAGAGGTCGTTCACCGCCTTGAAATGATCGAGGTCGACATAGAGCAGCGCAACGATCTCGCCGCGCGCCACCTGCTCCTCGACCTCCTGCATCCGTTCGCGGAACAGGAGGCGATTGGGCAGCCCGGTCAACTCGTCGTGCCGGGCGAGATGGCTGGTCAGGGCCTCGCTCGCCCGCTGCTCGGTGACATCCTCATGGGTGGCGACCCAGCCGCCCTCGGGAAGCGGGCGATGGATCACCGAGATCAGGCGCCCGTCGCCGAGCTCGAGCGTCTCGGGGACGTCCCCGACCGCGAGCGACGCGAGCCGCGTCCTGATGTACTCCTCCTCGCCACCCGGGGGCGCGAATCCGATGTGGCGCCAGATGTCGACCAGGCGGGTGCCGGGCCGCGTCATCTCCGGCGGAAGACCGTAGATGCGCGCATATCGCCGGTTGGCGATGATCAGCTCCTGGCGTGCATCGAACATGCAGAGGCCCTGGGTCATGTGGTCGACCGCTGCCGTGAAACGGCCGTTCTGCAACGCCAGCTCTGCCTCGCGGCGCTGGAGATCCTGCAGGTGATCCCGCTCCTCGGTGACGTCCTCATGGGTGACGACCCACCATCCGGCCGCCGTGCACTTCCAACGAATCCTGACGACCCGGCCGCTGGCCAGCACCGCTTCGGACTGAATACTCTCGCCCGGCCCGATCTGGGCAAGGCGGCTGCGCTCCCGGGCGACAATTTCAGCCGCGGTCCATCCCTGGTGGTTGCCGGCCGCGATGCTGGCGAGCAGCAGCTCGTAGAACGACATGCCGGTCACCAGGTCGCGGGGCGACAACCCGTAGAGCTCGACCAAGCGCTCGTTCCACAACAGCAATCCGAGGTCGCCGTCGAGCAGACAGAAGCCGTACTCCATGCTTTCGAGCGCGAGATCGATGCGACGATGGTAGGCTCTGGTCGCCTCTTCGCGCTTCAGCTGCGCCGTCTCGTCCTCGTGGAGCACCACCCAGCCGAGGCCCGGGCAAACGAGGTAGGTTCGTTCCACGACGAGATCGCCGATGCGATCGACATGGACCGCCGGCTCAGCCGGATCGGTGGACGTCGCCAGCCGCTTGCGATGGCGCTCGACGATCAGATCGAAGCGCTCCGGCGAGAGATCGCGGTCGATGAAGGACAGCGCCAGTCGCTCCCGCAGCGTCATGCCGCGGCGCAGCGCCTCGGCCGGCGTCCCGTAGAGCGTCAGATAGGCCTGGTTCCAGTAGAGCAGACGATGGTCACGGCTCCAGACGGACACGCCATAGGGCATCCGTGCCAAAGCCTCGACCAGCATGATCATGGGATCGACGGCGTCGTCGATGTCCGCCGAGCCCTCTGCGGTACTGCCCATCCCCTGTCCCTGTTCCTAGGGAATCCGCTCTACCAGACTACTCCTTCTCCAACGCCACTGTCACTTCGCTCAGGAACCTGCGATGGACGCTCAGACACCTTTATCGCGCGCTGCCAAAGTCCGCAATCTTAGCGCGTTGAGGCGAATGAAGCCCTCGGCATCCTTCTGATCATAGGCACCACGATCATCCTCGAACGTGACGAGCGCATCCGAATAAAGCGACTTCGGGCTCTTGCGCCCCACGACGATGACGTTGCCCTTGTAGAGCTTCAGCCGAACCGTGCCTTCCACATGTTCCTGGCTCGTGTCGCAAAGGGCTTGGAGCATGTGCCGTTCCGGCGCGAACCAGAATCCGTAATACACCAACTCCGAATAACGCGGCATTAATGCGTCCTTGAGATGCGCCGCCTCTCGGTCGAGCGTTAGCGACTCGATGGCGCGATGGGCGACGTGGAGAATGGTGCCGCCGGGGGTCTCGTAGATGC
>JAEVZM010000604.1 GCA_023392225.1 Pseudomonadota bacterium | reverse complement strand
GGGGCCGAGCGGAAACACCCGCGCCGACCCGCCTTCGACTCCATCCGTTTGAACTGCCTGACGCACTTTTTCGGCTCCCCGGATCCGCTTTCGGGATCTCGTTCTGTCGAGCCGAGAGTGAACCCGTACCGCCCTCAGGCGCCTTAAAAGACTCGGTTAAATTTGAGTAGCTCGCGGCAGGGTTAGCAGGGCCTCACCGAACAAGGTTCACAGAACCTTTCCGGGATTGAGGATGCCCTGCGGGTCGAATACCGCCTTGATCTTCCTCATCATTTCCATCTCGACGGGCGACTTCACCGCGGCCAGCATCCCGCGCTTGAGCTGGCCGATGCCGTGCTCGGCCGAGATCGTGCCATCGAACTCTGCAACGATGGCGTGCACCACCTCGTTCACCTCGCCCCAGCGGGCAAGAAACGCGGCTTTGTCGGCCCCTTCCGGCTGGGTGATGTTGTAGTGGATGTTGCCGTCCCCGACGTGGCCGAAGGGGAACGGCCGCGCCCCCGGGATCAGCGCCGTCACCGCTGCGTTCGCCTTGTCGATGAACGCCGGGATCGCCGCCACCGGCACCGCGATGTCGTGCTTGATCGAGCCGCCCTCGTGCTTCTGCACCTCCGACAGGGTGTGGCGGATGCGCCAGAAGGCGTTGGCCTGGTCGAGCGAGCGCGCCTGCACGCCGTCCTCGACGCAGCCGCTCGCCACGCCCTCGCCGAAGATCGCCTCGACGGTCTGCTCGGCGTCGGCCTCGGAGCGCGACGACGACACCTCGAGCAGCACGTACCAGTCGTGCCGGCCGGCGAGCGGGTCGCGCGTGCCCGGCACGTATTTGAGCACCACGTCGATGGCGATCCGCGGGATCAGCTCGAACGAGGTCAGGCCCGAGGACGCCTGCCCCCGCGCCACCGATAGCAGCTTCAGCGCCGCCGCCGGGTCCTTGAGGCCGATGAAGGCGACGCTCGTCCCCCGCGGCCGCGGAAAGAGCCGCAGCACCGCCGCCGTGATGATGCCGAGCGTGCCCTCGCCGCCGACGAACAGGTCGCGGAGGTCGTAGCCGGTATTGTCCTTCCGGAGCCGGCGGAGGCCGTGCCAGACCTCGCCGCCCGCCAGCACTACCTCGAGCCCGAGCACGAGGTTGCGGGCATTGCCGTAGGCGAGCACCGCCGTGCCGCCGGCATTGGTCGAGAGATTGCCTCCGATCTCGCAGGAGCCCTCGGAGGCGAGCGACAGCGGAAAAAGCCGGTCCGCCGCCTCGGCCGCGCGTTGCGCCTCGGCGAGAATCACGCCGGCCTCGACCGTCATGGTGTCGCCGGCGGGATCGACCTCGCGCACCCGGTTGAGCCGCGACAGCGCCACCCCCACGTCGCGACCCGAGGCATCCGGCACCTGCCCACCGACCACGCCGGTATTGCCGCCCTGCGGCACGATCGGCGTACCGGTCTCGCTGGCGAGCTTCAGGATAGCGCTCACCTCGGCGACGCTGCCGGGACGCAGCACCAGCGGCGTCGTGCCGTGGAACTTGTTGCGCGGCTCGACCAGATAGGGAGCGATGTCCGCCGGGTCGCGGAGCGCCTGGGCGTCCCCGACGATCGCGGCAAAACGGGCGATGAGATCGGCCGAAACGGCCTGCTGCGGCGTGTCCATGCCGGCAATCTAGAGAAAGCCGGGGGCATGTGCACCCGTCGCGATCATCGTTCGCCCCGTGCCGGGGCTGTGGGGGGCATGCGGGTGGTGCCACGGCACGGGGAGCTTCGCCGGCGCCAGGGCCGGCGGAAGTGCTACGAAGCGGGCTTGGCGACGTGCCAGACGCCGCCCATGCCCTCGCCGGCAACGTCGCCCGGCTTCATGTCCTTGACGAACAGGTAGAGGGGCCAACCCTCGTAGGCCCACATCTTCTTCGCCGCACCGTCGGCATCAGTCACGTCGACGAGGGTCCAGTCGCCCGAGGCCATGGCGCCCTCGCCGGCCAGGAACGGCGGCCAGTTGGCGATGCACTGGCCGGTGCAGGCCGAGGCGGTGGCGCCCTTCTGGTCCTTGTCGAAGGTGTAGAGGGTCATGCCGTCCGGGTCGACGAACACCGTCCCGATCGAGGTCTCCGCCGTATTGGCCGGGTCCATGGCCACTGCCGCCGAGGCGAGCAGGACCGTGGCGGCAAAAGCAGCCGCAAAACGCAACATCTTGGTGTGCTCCATTCAGGAATCCGCGCCGGAATCCGGCGCTCTGCGAAGCGTTAACGGCTGTCGTGCGGTTTTATTCGACCAGCCGCGGCATTTCCGGCATCGTGCCTGTCCTTGAAGCGGGCGTTGCCGCATGCGATAGAGGCCCGCTTGCTGAAATCAGGACAGGAACAAGTCACATGCCGATCACCGACGCACTCATGAAGGGCAAGCGTGGCCTGATCATGGGTGTCGCCAACAACCGATCGATCGGCTGGGGAATCGCCGCCGCCTGCCACCGCGCCGGGGCCGAGATCGCCCTCACCTATCAGGGCGATGCGCTCAAGAAGCGGGTCGAGCCGCTGGCGGCCGAGATCGGCGCGCGCGTCGTCGGCCATTGCGACGTGACCGACCCCACGACCATCGACGCCGTGTTCGAGACCGTGGCGAAGGAATGGGACCGGCTGGACTTCCTGGTCCACGCCATCGCCTTCTCCGACAAGGACCAGCTCACCGGGCGCTACGTCGACACCACCGCCGACAACTTCTCCAAGACCATGCTGATCTCGTGCTACTCGCTGACGGCGGTCGCCCAGCGGGCCGAGAAGCTCATGACCGACGGCGGCTCGATTCTCACCCTCACCTACTACGGTGCCGAGAAGGTGATGCCGCACTACAACGTCATGGGCGTCGCCAAGGCCGCGCTCGAGGCGAGCGTGCGCTACCTCGCGGTCGACCTCGGCGGCAAGGGCATCCGGGTCAACGCGATCTCGTCCGGCCCGATCAAGACGCTGGCCGCCTCGGGCATCGGCGATTTCCGCTACATCCTCAAGTGGAACGAGCTGAACGCGCCGCTCAAGCGCTCGGTCGACCTCGACGAGGTCGGCGATGCCGGCGTGTTCCTCCTCTCCGACCTCGGCCGCTCGGTCACCGGCGAGGTGCTCCACACCGATGCCGGCTATCACGTCGTCGGCATGAAGGCGGTCGACGCGCCGGACATCGCCACCGTCATCAAGGAATGACCGCCGTCAGGTCGTGACGGGCGTGGCCGGGACCTCCCGGCCCGCCGCATCGCCAAGCACGCCGGCCCCCGCCAGCGCCGTCCGGACGGCATCGTCGAGCGGGGTGTGCGGCTCGGTGCCGAGCAAGGCGACGAGCTTGCGGTTGTCGAGCCGGATCGGCTCGCGCCACAGATAGCGCATCTCCAGCGTCTCCCGGGCGAACGTGACGAACGGCGCGATCGCCCAGAGCGCCCACCACGGGAAGCGCCGCACGCTGCCCGCCGGCTGCCCCGCCACGCGGAGAGCGGCCTCGGCCATCTGGCGGTTGTCGTCGAGCCAGTGCCCGCCGAAGTGGAACACGGCGAAATCCTCGAGGGCATCGCCCCGCTCGAGCAGCCGCACCATCGTCTCGGCAAGGTCCGGCAGATAGGCCCAGGCATGGCCGATCCCGGGCCGGGCCGGGTTCATTACGAAACGGAGCGGCCTGCCCTGCCGGATCATGCCGGCGGTGAGCCAGCTGCTGCCCGGCCGGGGCCCGAAGAAGTCGCCGGCCCGCACCAGGAGCGAGCGCACGCCGCGCCCGGCTGCCGCGGCGAGCCGACGCTCCATCTCGACGCGGACCTTCCCCTTCCGCGTCGTCGGGTTCTGCGGCGAGGCCTCGGACAGCAGCGGAAACGCATCGGGGCCGAAATTGTAGACGTTGGCGGGAAGGACGATCCGCGCCCCGGTCGCCTCGGCAGCGGCGTTGGTGCTGTCGAGCATCGGCAGGGCGAGGCCCCGCCAGTCGCGGTAGCCCGGCGGGTTGGCGGCGTGGACGATCACCGAGACGCCTTCCGCCGCCCGGAGCACGTCGCCCGCGTTCATTGCGTCGCCTGCCACCCAC
>JAEVZM010000584.1 GCA_023392225.1 Pseudomonadota bacterium | reverse complement strand
GTGGAGGTGGCCGCGGTGGAGCAGGTCGAAGCAGCCATTGGTGAAGCCGACCCGGAGCCCCTGGCGCTGCCACGCCGCGACCTGGGCCCGGGCGTCCTCGGGCGTGACGACGTTGGCGGTGGCGACGGCGCCGAGTGCGCGGCCAAGCTCCTGCGGGCTCACGGTCGCGGTGCCGGGCTTGGTGACGGCGACGCCGGCGGCGGCGTTGGCGAGGCGGACGGCGTCGTCGATGGCGAGGCCCGCGGCAAGCGCCGCCGAGAGGGTGGCGATCACGGTGTCGCCCGCGCCCGTGACATCGAACACCCGGTGCGACTCGGCCGGCACGTGGAGCGGCGGCTCATCGCGCCGGCAGAGCGTCATGCCATGCTCGCCGCGGGTGATCAGGACGGCGTCGACCCCGACCGCGGCGAGCAGCCGGCGGCCGGCCTCCTCGGCCTCGGCGTCGCTGCCGATCCGCATGCCGGCGAAGCGCGCCATCTCGTCGGCATTGGGGGTGAGGAGGGTCGCGCCGGCAAAGATCGCGGCGTCGGTCTTCTTCGGATCGACGATGACGGGGATGCCGCGTTGGCGCGCGAGGTCGATCAGCGCCGGGATGGTGTCGCTTCCGAGCACGCCCTTGGCATAGTCGGAGAGCACGACGCAGGCCGCATCCTCCATGGCCGTCGCCGTCGCCGCGAGAAGCTCGTCCACCACCTCGGCGGGGAGGGGGGAGGCATCCTCGGCATCGACCCGGAGCAGCTGGTGCCAGCCGGCAAGGTAGCGGGTCTTGACCGTCGTCGGCCGGTGGCGGACGGTCACCAGCCGGCAGTCGAGACCTTCGGCAGCGGCGCACAGCGCCTTGATCGCGATCGCGCCGGCATCGTCGCCGACCACGCCGACCAGCCGCGCCGTCGCCCCATAGGCGACGAGATTGGCTGCGACATTGCCGGCGCCGCCGAGCAAATGGCGCTCGGCGCCGTGGTTGAGCACAGGGACCGGAGCCTCCGGCGAGACGCGGTTGACCTTGCCTTCGATGAAGCGGTCGAGCAGAACGTCTCCAACGACGACCACCCTCGCTTGAGCGAGCCGGGATATGACGTTAGCATCCATGGCGCAACGGACTGTTTTCCTTGAAAAATCCGGCGAAGGCCCAGCTTCCGTGAAGAATGACCGTACAGCCGTCGAATCCCTGTTCGACCGTCTCTACGGCGACCACCGGGCTGCATTCGAGGCAACTCGCCCGCTGCTGGCACAGGCCGCGACGCTCGCAGAAGCGGTGATATCCGTGCTGGCGGCCGGGGGCAAGATTCTGATCTGCGGCAATGGCGGCAGCGCCGCCGACGCCCAGCACATCGCCACCGAGTTCACCGTGCGGTTCGAGACCACCCGGCGCGGCCTGCCGGCGATCGCGCTGACCACCGACAGTTCGGCGCTGACCGCGGCCAGCAACGATCTCGGCTACGAGCAGGTCTTCGCCCGCCAGGTCGAGGCGCTCGGCCGGCCCGGCGACATGCTGATCGGCATCACCACCTCCGGCCACTCGCCGAACATCACCGCGGCCCTCTCCGCAGCGCGGGCGGAGGGCCTCGCCACCGCCTGCCTCACCGGCCGGGACGGCGGCGAGATCGTCGCCAAGGCGCTGGCCGACCACTGCCTCGTGGTGCCGCATGGCAGCACCGCCCGCATCCAGGAGATGCACATTTTCCTCGGCCATCTGCTGTGCGCCGCGGTCGACGCGGCCTTCACTCCGCCGGCGGGTTGAGGTGCGGGTGGACGATGGCCAGCATCGCATCCGGGTGGCCGACGGGGCACGGCACGACGCTCCGGCGCTGTTCCTCGACCGTGACGGGACGCTGATCGAGGATCCCGGCTACCTCGCCGATCCCGGTGGCGTCCGCCTCATCCCCGGGGTGCCGGAGACGCTCCGCCGCTTCCAGGAGGCCGGCCATACGCTCGTCATCGTCACCAATCAGTCGGGCATCGGCCGCGGCCTCTATGGCTGGGGCGACTACGAGGCGGTCGCCGCCCGGCTTCGCGAGCTGCTCGCCGAGGCAGGCATCGTGATCGACGCCGAGCTCGCCTGTGGCCACGCGCCGGAGTCGGGCACGTCGTGCGGCTGGCGGAAGCCGGCGCCGGGCATGATCCTCGCCGCGGCGGATCGGCTGGGGCTCGATACCGGGCGCTCGCTCCTCGCCGGCGACAAGCGGCTCGACATCGCGGCGGCCGAGGCCGCGGGCCTGGCGCGCGCCGTCCACGTCGCCACCGGCCAGGGGCAGCGCGAGCGGGAGAAGCTCGCCGGCGCGGAGTTCCGCCTCGATCTCGACCTCCGCGACAGCCTTGCGGGGCTCCGGCCGTGAGACTGCTGATCGTCAAGCTCTCGTCCTTCGGCGACGTGGTGCACACCTTCCCCGCGCTCACCGACCTCAAGGCGGCCCGGCCGGAGGTCGAGGTCGACTGGCTGGTGGAGGAGGCGTTCGCGCCGTTCGTCGCGCTCCACCCGGGCGTCGACGAGATCCATACGCTCGCCTTCCGCCGGTTGCGGAAGCCGCCATCGCGCTGGCCGCGGCTGGCGGGCGAGACCTGGCGGCTGCGGGCGGCACTGCGGGCACGCCGCTACGACAAGGTGGTCGACCTCCAGGGGCTGGTGAAGAGTGCCCTCCCGGCGCGGCTCGCCGGTCCGGTCAGCGGCTACGATGCGGCAAGCGCCCGCGAGCCGGCAGCGACCCGGCTCTATGCGCGCCGTTTCCCCGTTCCGAAGGCCATGCACGCGGTCGAGCGGACGCGGCTCCTCCTGGCGCAGGCGGCAGGCTACC
>JAEVZM010000414.1 GCA_023392225.1 Pseudomonadota bacterium | reverse complement strand
AGCCCGGTCCGTGCCGGCGGAATCCGGCGCGACCAGCGTGGCGAGCCGCGCCAGGCCGCTGGCGATCTCCTGACGCGAGGTGAGCATGGCGGCCATACCGGCGACGAGGCCGAGAACGAAGGCGAGGGTCAGCGCGGCAAAGCCGAAGCCTCGACGGGGCGTGCGCCGCGGGGCCGGAAGTGGGAGCGGCGAAGCGGGCGCTTCCGCCGGCGGTGCGTCCGCATAGGCCGGCAGGTCGTCGTCGCCATCCTCGGCGACGCCATAGAGCCGGGGCTCACGGCGGATAGCGGTCCGACGACGCCGGCCCCGCAGGCCCGAGACGATGGCGGCGAGGAGCACCACCAGGAAGACGACGGCGACCAGCGCCACCGCTCCGGCGACATATGGGCTATCCCTGACGAAGGACTCGAGCGCGGGCGGCAACCAGACCTCGAAAAGCCGGACATCACAACTTCGGCCCGGCGATCCTAGGCTGCGCCGCCTCCCGGCGCCAGCCTCAGACCTACCGGCAACGGCTCGATATCGCCCCGGATTCGAGCAATTCGTTGACCAGCGCCATGGTCGCCGCGCCCGATCCGATGAAGGGATTGAGCTCCGGCATCTCGGAGTATTTCAACAGAACCGAGCGGCCAGACCCCGCGATATTGGCCCGCCCCATCGTCCAGTCGCCGAAACGCCGCGAGGTGACCTCCTCGAACAGGAGAATCCGGACGCTGCCGTGGCGCGCGTCGCGGACGATGGCGTTGAACATCTCGCAGACGCCGTCGCGGCCACCCTCGAGCACCTGGATGAAGACGTCGCCGGAATAGCAGAGCAGTCCGGTGATGCCGTGCTTGGGGTTGTTGCGACGGGCTTCTTCGAGGATCTGGCCGACCAGCGGCTCGCCGATGGGGGCGACCGCGCGGCTGGCATAGAGGCAGCGCACCAGCATCAGACCCTCCGTTGTCCGACATTGACCAGCGAGAGGAACTCGCGGCGGAGCGTGGCGTCCTTGAGGAAGGCGCCGCGCATGACACTGTTGATCATCTTGGCGCCGTCGTCCTTCACGCCGCGCCAGTGCATGCAGTAGTGATCGGCCTCCATCACCAGGGCGAGGCCGTTGGGGCTGACGGTCGCGGTAAACAGGTCGGCGACCTGGGTGATAGCCTCCTCCTGGATCTGCGGCCGGGTCATGACCCACTCGGCGAGCCGGGCATATTTCGACAGGCCGATGAGATTGGAGCGCTCGCTCGGCATCACGCCGATCCAGAGCTTGCCCATGATCGGGCAGAAATGGTGGCTGCAAGCACTGCGGACCGTGATCGGCCCGACGATCATCAGCTCGTTCAGCCCCTCGGCATTGGGGAACTCGGTGGTCGAGGGGGGTGGCACGTAGCGGCCGCGAAACACCTCGGTGAGGTACATCTTGGCGACGCGGCGGGCGGTGTCCCGGGTGTTGTGGTCGTGCTCGACGTCGATCACCAGGCTCTCGAGCACGCCGCGCATCCTGTCCTCGACCTCGGCCAGAAGCGCCTCCATGTCGCCGGGCTCGAGGAAGGCCGAGATGTTGTAATTGGCATTGAAACGCTGGCCCGACGCTGCGATGCGGGCGCGGATGCGCGCCGACGCCGGCAGGGCCTCGTCTTCGGGCGGGAGGACGGGATGATCGCTCATGTCACTGCCATCCTAGGCGACGTGCTCGCCGCTATCCAGAGCGATCACCTCGCCGGTGACGGACCGGGTTTCGACGAGGTAGCGCACGGTTCGCCCGAAATCGGCGAGATCCGGCGCCCGGCCCATCGGCAGCTCCGCCACCCGGCGGGCATAGCGATCGCCGGTGGTCGACGCGCTCGGCAGCACCGGGCCGGGGGCGATGGCGTTGACCCGGATGCGCGGCGCCAGCGCCTTGGCCGCGGCGAGCGTTGCGGCGTGAAGGCCGGACTTGGCGACCTGGTAGGAGAAATGGTCGGGCCGGGGCCGGAACACCCGCGGGTCGAGAAGGTTGACGACGTTGCCATCGACGCCGGCCGGGACCTGGGCGGCGAAGGCCTCGGCGAGGAACACCGGTGCCGTCAGGTTGATGGCGAGCTGGCGCTGCCACAGCCCCGGATCGAGCGCCCCCGGCTCGTCCTTCTCGTAGATCGCGGCGTTGTTGACGAGGAGCGTCAGCGGCCCGAGCGCATCGGCGGCTTCCGAGACGATCCGCGGCAGCGCATCAGCATCGGCGAGGTCGCCGCCGACCGCCACCGCCGACCCGCCGCGCTCCCGGATTGCCGCGGCGAGCGCTGCGGCATCATCCGCCGACCGGCCATAGTGGATGGCGACCGCCCAGCCATGGGCGGCGAGATCCTCGACGATCGCCCGTCCGACGCGGTGCGCGCCACCGGTGACCAGTGCCGCCTTGCGTTCGCCTGCCATCCCCCATCCCCTCAATGGTCACTCGTGCCGCATGCTACTACGACACTGCCATCGGGTCGGATCAGGTTCGCGCCCGTCGACGGGCCGCGGCCGGCTCGGCCCGCGTGCACCAGCCGACGCCGGCGAGCACCAGCGCCGTGCCGATGACGTCGACGACGGTCAGCGGCTCGCCGAGGATGGCGACGGCCAACGCGATGGTCATCACCGGCGACAGTGTGCCGATGGTGGCGTTGGCCTGCGCCGAGATGCGGTGCAGCGCGGCGTTGAGGAAGAATGAGGGCAGCACCGTCGCGCCGATTGCGATCATCAGGGCCAGCACCAGCACGCGCTGGCTGACCACGAGGTCGGAGAGCGAATGGGTGAGGAAGAACTGGATGAGCGCCCCCATCGCGGCGCCGCTCATGGCGATGCAGGTGAACAGCGCCGGCCCGATCTTGGCGATCAGCGGCTTGGCCAGCAGCTGGTAGAGCGCGAACGCGACGGCGGCGCCGAGGATCAGCGCGGCACCGAGCGCGACGTCGCTGCCGCCCTCGCCCATCTTCTCGCTGAAGATCACCGCGAGGCCGACATAGCTGACCAGGATCGCGAGCACGGCGCGGAGCTGGATCCTCTGGCCGAAGAACATCGCGCCGAGCAGCACCACGAACAGCGGATAGGTGAACAGGATCAGCCGCTCGAACTGGGCGGAGATGTACTGGAGGCCGGCGAAATCGGTGTAGCTCGCGAACCAGTAGCCGAGCAGGCCGACGAACAGGGCCTTGATCACCGGGCCGCGCGCCGGCAGCGGCTGGCCGGAGCGCTTCCGCTCGCGCACCGCGAGGCCGCCGATGATCAGGTAGATCGGCAATGCCATCATCATGCGCAGCGCGAGCAGCGTTATCGCATCGACGGAACTGGTGGGATCGCCATAGGCGAGCTTGATGACGATCGCCTTGGTCGAGAAGAGCAGTGCCCCGACGAGCGCGAACACATAGCCGACCCGGATGTAGGCGGCGGACGGGCCTGGCGGCGGCGACGGCACGGTGGCGGCCACGGCTTGGTTGGATTCCGGTGATCGGTCGAGAGGCATGGGACGGTCGCTTTGTCGTAGCGGCCCCAGAAACGCGTCAGATGGACCGGCGCGTCCGAGGGGCGCGCCGGGGGGATGGTCGTCAGGGTGTCAGACGCCGTCCCGCCGCGCGGAGCGCGTAAGGAGAATACGGCAGATCGGGAGGATCGGCGTCTTCATCAGTATACGGTATACTCCTCCCATGCTGCAGCGCCACAAGAAAAATGGGGCCCGGTCGAACCGGGCCCCGAGTTTCAATCGCAGGGAGGAGAGAGACGGAGGCGAGGGACGTGGCCTCCGTTCGCCACGGACCATGGCCGATGACGCCTGAAGCGGACCTGAAGCGTGTGTTGGCGTTGGTTCAGGCGCGGGGATGCGCGGCGTTGTAAGCGGCCATCAGCCGGTCGGTGTCGACCTCGGTATAGACCTGGGTGGTCGAGAGGCTGGCGTGGCCGAGCAGCTCCTGGATCGTCCTGAGGTCGCCGCCGCTGGCCAGGAGATGGGTGGCGAAGGAGTGGCGGAGCGCGTGCGGGGTCGCCGTCGGCGGCAGGCCGAGGGCGGAGCGGAGGCCTTCCATCGCGCGCTGGACGATGCGCGGGTTGAGCCGGCCGCCCTCGGCGCCGACGAACAGCGGCCCGTCCGGGCCCGGCTGCCAGGGACAGAGCCGGAGGTACTCGGCGATCGCCGCGACCACCACCGGCAGCACCGGCACGATGCGCTGCTTGCCGCCCTTGCCGGTGACGCGAATGGCGTCGTGCTCGCTCCGCGGTGCCTCGCCGCGGTTGAGCCCGAGCGCCTCGGAGATGCGGAGGCCGCAGCCGTAGAGGAGGGCGAACACGGCGGCGTTCCGCGCCGCGATCCACGGCTCCTCGTCGAGCGATTCGGCGCGGTCGGCGACCCGCAGCGCCGCTTCCGGCGTCAGCGGCCGCGGCAGGGTGCGCTTCTGGCGCGGCGGCCGGATGGCACGGAACGCGGCGCCGTTG
>JAEVZM010000028.1 GCA_023392225.1 Pseudomonadota bacterium | reverse complement strand
TACACGCTGCTCCTCTTCCTCGTCCTTCCTCTTTTCATGAGCTACATCTTCAAGATCTACACGATGCGCTCGATCCTCGGCCTCAACGGTTTCCTCAACCGGGTCCTGCTCTCCCTCGGCATCCTCGACCAGCCCTCGACGCTGTTCCTCTACAACCGCGCGGCGATCCTGATCACGATGACCGTGGTGCTGCTGCCCTTCGTGGTCCTGCCGATCTTCCTCGCCCTTGAGCGGATCCCCGAGAACCTGATCCAGGCCTCGGCAGACCTTGGCGCGGGAGCCGCCTCGACCTTCCGCCGGGTGATCCTGCCGCTCAGCCTGCCGGGCACGATCGCCGGGGCGCTGTTCACCTTCGTGCTCGCGCTCGGCGACTACATCACCCCGCAGATGGTCGGCGGCCCGACCGGCTTCACCTTCGGCCGGGTGATCTGGTCCCAATTCGGACTGGCCTACAACTGGCCCTTCGGCGCCGCGCTGGCGGTCATCATGTTCCTGTTCGCCCTGATGGTGATCGCCTTCGCCGGGCGGGCGACCGCGGGGCAGAACTAGCCATGCTCAGGTCGCCGCTCGAACGCATATGCCTGGTCGCACTCGGCCTCCTCACTGCCGTGGTGTTCGCGATCCTCTACATGCCCGTGTTCATCGCGGCGCTGTTCTCGGTGGTGCCGGTCGATCGCACCGGCACGCACTGGGATCAGGCGACCTTCGAGTGGTACGCGCGGCTCCTCGACAATCCGTCGGTGATCGATGCGCTCCGCATGTCGGCGCTGGTCGGGGTGATCGCGGTCGCCGCGGCGACGGTCATTGCCATCGCCATCGCCCTCTACGTCCAGTCGGAGCACGCGATGTTCCGAGGCGCCATCGAGGTCGCGATCTACCTGCCGTTCCTGATGCCGCCAATCGTCACCGGCCTGTCGCTGCTGATCTACTTCAACAACCTCGGCATCCAGCGCGGGGTCGTCACCATCGCCATCGGCCACACCGCCTTGGTGCTGGCGATCCTCTACCGGCTGATCCTCACCCGCCTCCGATCCATCCCCAACTCGATGCTGGAGGCCTCGTCGGACCTCGGCGCGACCCGCTGGCAGACCTTCCGCCACGTCATCTGGCCGCAGTTGCGCTCGGCAGCCGTCACCGGCGGCCTGCTCGCCCTCGCCATCTCGTTCGACGAGACCTTCATCACCGTGTTCCTCGGCGGCGACACCACTACCCTGCCACTGCGGCTATGGGGCATGATGCGGGTGGGCTTCACGCCGGAGATCAACGCGCTGGTGACGATCATGCTCGCGGCATCGATCGCGCTGACTGTCGTTGCCTCCCTGCGACTCGTCCCGCGCGACACGCCCCGCACCTGACCTCCGCCCCGCGCCGTGGAGGTCGGCGGACCTCCCTCCACCCGGCGCGTGGCCACAGTCATGCATGCCCCTGATCTGGCGCCGCCCGTCGCGCTCGCCCTCTACCAGCCCGACATCCCGCAGAACGCCGGCAACATCCTCCGCCTCGCCGCCTGCATGGGAGTCCCAGTCCATGTCATCGGACCGGCGGGCTTCGACCTCTCGGACCGGGCGCTGCGCCGCGCCGGCATGGACTATCTCGGCCATGTCGAGCTCGTCCGGCATGTCGACTGGAGCGGATTCGAGACCTGGCGTACCGAGGCTGGCCGACGGCTGGTGCTGCTCACCACCGGTGGCGCGATGTCCTATGTCGACTTCGCCTACGCCCCCGGCGACATCCTGATGCTCGGGCGGGAGAGCGCCGGGGTCCCGGATGCGGTGCACGAAGTGGCCGACGCGCGGCTGGTGATCCCGATGCGGCCCGGGCTCCGCTCGATCAACGTCGCGGCCACCGCGGCGATGGTGCTCGGCGAAGCCCTGCGGCAGACCGGCACGTTTCCCGGGGTTGCGCCGTCCCGCCAAGCCGTGTGATCTCCCGCCGACCGAACCTTACCCCCAAGGAAATCCCCAAGGAACGCCATGTCCCTCCCTCCCGACCTCGACGACAAGAAGCGGCGGGCCTTCACCTGGTTCACCGAGCTCCGCGACCGGATCGGCAGCGCCCTCGAAGGCCTCGAGGCGGAGCTGCCGGCCGAAGCGCGTTTCGGCGACCGTTCGCCGGCGAAGCTCGGCAAGAAGCTATGGGCGCGGAAGGACCATACCGGCGCCGACGGCGGCGGCGGCGTGATGGGCATGATGCGCGACGGGCGGGTGTTCGAGAAAGCCGGCGTCCACGTCTCGGCGGTGCACGGCGAGTTCTCGCCGGAGTTCCGGAAGGACATCCCCGGCGCCGACGAGGACCCGCGCTTCTGGGCCGGCGGCATCTCGCTGATCATCCATCCGCGCAACCCGCATGTCCCCACCGTCCACATGAACACGCGGATGGTGGTGACCAGCAAGCAGTGGTTCGGCGGCGGTGCCGACCTCACCCCGATGCTCGACCGGCGGCGCCTGCAGAACGACCCGGATTCGCGCGACTTCCATGCCGCGATGGAGGCGGCCTGCGCCGCCCACGCGGTGGCGGACTACGATCGCTACAAGAAATGGTGCGACGAGTACTTCTTCCTCAAGCACCGCAACGAGATGCGCGGCTTCGGCGGCATCTTCTACGACTACCTCGCCTCCGGCGACTGGGACGCCGACTTCGCCTTCACCCGCGACGTCGGGCTCGCCTTCCTCGGCATCTATCCCGAGATCGTGC
>JAEVZM010000295.1 GCA_023392225.1 Pseudomonadota bacterium | reverse complement strand
GCTCTGGACGCCGAGGCTCGCCCGGTTGATGCCGGCGGCACCGAGCGCCTCCGCCATCCGCGCGGTGAGGACGCGGGGGTCGATCTCGATGGCGAGCTCGGCATCGGGCAGGAGGTCGAAGGCAGTGCGAAGCTCCGTCATCAGGGCGTGGAGCTGCTCGGGCGTGATGATGGTCGGCGTGCCGCCGCCGAAATGGAGATGGGACACGGCGAGCCGGCGCGGCAGGCGCCCGGCGACCATGCCGATCTCGGCGGTGAGCGCGGCGAGGTAGTCGGCGATCGGCTCCGGCCGGGAGGCGACGGAGGTGTTGCAGCCGCAATACCAGCACATCCGCCGGCAGAACGGTATGTGGACGTAGAGCGAGCCGAGCGACTCGCCGGGCAGCGCCGCGAGCCATTCCCCATAGGCCTCCGCGCCGATCGCCGGGCTGAACTGCGGCGCGGTCGGGTAGCTGGTGTAGCGGGGCAGCCGTTCGTCGGCATAGCGGGCGGCAAGGTCGGGATTCATCGGCATCGGTCCGGAAAGACAATTGTCCAGCCGATCTTGCAGAACCCGCACCCGCTCACTTTGCGCTGGCGCAAATCCGGCGCTCGTGAAACATGGCGCCGGACAAGACGGGAGCATCACGGCATGGCGCACCAAGGCATGACGGGTGAGGACGAGGCGGGCGACGGCGCGGCTGCGCGGATCGTGACGGCGGCGATCCTGGTCATCGGCGACGAGATTCTGTCGGGCCGGACCAAGGACAAGAACATCGGCTACATCGCCGAGTACCTCACCAATATCGGCATCGACCTTCGCGAGGTGCGGGTCGTTGCCGACGTCGAGGACGATATCGTCGCCGCGCTCAACGCCCTCCGGAGCCGTTACGACCACGTCTTCACCACCGGCGGCATCGGCCCGACCCACGACGACATCACCGCCGATTCCGTCGCCAAGGCCTTCGGCGTGCCGATCGACGTCGATCCTCGGGCGCGGGCGCTGCTGCTCGAGCGGATCCCCGAGGACCAGCTCAACGAGGCGCGGCTCCGCATGGCGCGGATTCCGGAGGGTGCCACGCTGATCGAGAACCCGGTGTCGAAGGCGCCGGGCTTTACGATCGGCAATGTCCACGTCATGGCCGGGGTACCGTCGATCATGCAGGCGATGCTCGACGGTCTCGCGCCTCGGCTTGCGACCGGCAGGAAGATGCTGTCGCGCTCGGTGTCGGCGGGCCTCAAGGAGGGCGACATCGCGGGCCCGCTCGGCGCGCTCCAGGCCGAGTTCCCGGACGTGTCGATGGGCAGCTACCCGACCTTCGACCAGGAGCGCGGCTTCACCACCACGCTGGTGCTCCGCTCGCGTGACGAGGCGCGGCTGGTCGCGGCGGAGGCGGCATTGCTGGCGATGCTGTCCGACATCAAGGCGCAGCTCGGGGTGAGCTGAAGCAGTGGCGAGGGGTCGATGAAGCTCTATTTCGACGATGCGGAATTCGACGGCCAGCTGAAGCGAACTGCCGCGGCGGCGTATGCGCGCTCGGCCGACCTCGGCGAGATGCTGGTCGCGGCGGCCAAGGTCACGCCCGGCGACAATGACAGCTGGTTCACGGCGTGGTCCGGCCTTGCGGCGCGGGCCGAGGCGGATGCCGGCTCGAGCGCGGCGGCCGGCCACGGGGCCAGCGCCGCCTGCGCCTTCCTCCGCGCCACCGAGTATTGGCGCCAGGCGATCTTCTTCATCCGCCACGACCTCGACGACGCCCGGCTGCAGGACGGCTGGAAACGGCATGTCGCGGCCTTTCGGGCGGCGCTGCCGCTCCTGCCCAACCGGACTACGATCGCCGAGCTGCCGTTCGGCGGCGGCACCATGACCGGCTACCTGATGCGCCCCGCGGGGCCGCCGCGGCCGCGGCCGACGATCCTCCTGCCGGCTGGGTTCGATGCGACCGCCGAGGCGGGCTATGCGGCATCCGCCTTCATGGCGCTGGCGCACGACATGAACGCCTTCATCTTCGAGGGGCCGGGCCAGGGCGGAATGCTCTACCGCGACCGGGTGCCGATGCGACCCGACTTCGAGACGGTGCTGCCGGGCGTCGTCGACTGGCTTCTCGCCCAGGACGGCGTCGACCCCGCGGCGCTGGTGCTGGTCGGCCGGAGCTTCGCGGGCTACCTCGCGCCACGGGCTGCAGCCCACGAGCCGCGGCTCGCCGCGCTCGTCTGCGATCCGGGCCAGTACGACTTCGTCTCGCGCATCGTGCCGGGGATGCTCGACGCCGCGACGTGGGCGAAGGTGCTGGCGAAGGACCTGGCGGTCGACGAGAAGCTCGAGCACATGCTCGATCCGCCGGGCAAGCGCGAATATCTCGGGGCGCGGATGGCGACCCAGGGCGCCAAGTCCGTCGGCGACTTCCTGCGACTCCAGCCGCTGTACAGCCTCGAGGGCCATGCCGGCCTGATCCGCTGCCCGACTCTGGTCGTCGATTGCGAAGGGGACTTCGCCTCGCAGGGCGACAGGCTCTATGAGGAGCTGACCTGCAATAAGACCATGCTGAAGCTGCCCGCGGACAGCGGCGCGGGCGGGCACTGCGGCGGCTTGGGGCAGCTCGTGTGGGAGCGCGCCGTGTTCGACTGGATCGGGGAGGTCCTGGCCCCGCGCGGCTGATATCGAGGCGCGAGATGCTTGCGTGACGCCGCCGTTTCTGCTGTGGGTTCGGGACGAACAGGGACAAGAAGACGATGAGCGACGCGCGGGCCGACAAGGCCTTTCCGGTTTCATGGGATCAGTTCCACCGCGATGCGCGGGCGCTGTCCTGGCGGCTCGCCGACAAGGGCCACTGGGAGGCGATCGTCTGCGTGACCCGTGGCGGCCTGGTGCCGGCGGCGATCATCGCGCGTGAGCTCGGCATCCGGCTGATCGAGACCGTCTGCGTCGCCTCCTATCACGATTACAAGGAGCAGGGTGGCCTCCAGGTGCTGAAGCCGGTCGGCCGCGACATCGTCGACATCGCGGAGGGCAAGGGCGCTGGCGTCCTGGTGATCGACGACCTGGTCGATACCGGAAAGACCGCCCGCCTGGTGCGGGAGATGGTGCCGAAGTGCCACTACGCTACCGTCTATGCCAAGCCGGCAGGGCGGCCTCTGGTCGATACGTTCATCACCGAGGTCAGCCAGGAGACCTGGATCTACTTCCCCTGGGACATGGGCTGGGCGTTCCAGCCGCCGATCGCGCAGGGGACCGCGGGCTGATGGCGGACGAGCTTCCTCCGGCCGGTGACGAGACCGAAGGCGAGCGCCTGTTCCGCGAGGACGAGTCGGCGCTGTTCGATGCGCTGGCCGAGGTGATGGAGGAGCGGGGCCTCGACGAGGAGGACCTGGTGCCGATGCTGGTCAGCGTCCTCTACCATTTCCGTTCCTTCGCCTATGTCTCGACGACGGCCAAGCCATCCGAAGCCGGCCTTCGGATGGACCTCGACCGGATGCGGAAGCTGATCGACGAGATCCACCGCGACTACCGCAAGAACGCTGCGGCCGTGATCCGAGACCTGCTTGCCGCCCTTGAGGCGGACGAGGAGACGCCGGAAACCGTGACGCCGGAGACTATCCTCTCGAACGGCTCGGGCCGCTAGGCGACGGAACGGTTCGGCTCCCTCGCGCGTTGGCATTGCGTAGCGGGGGAGAGCCGGTTGGACGGATTGTCGACATTCTTCGAGACCGAGCAGGGCATCGGCGTGATCGCCGTGCGCATGCTCACCGCGGCAGTGTTCGGTGCGGTCATCGGCTTCGACCGCGAGTATCTCGCCCGGCCAGCCGGGATGCGGACCCACATCCTGGTCTCGCTTGCCGCCGCGACTTTCGCGGTGGTGACGCTGGAGCTGATGGAGCAGGCGACCGACCAAGGCCTGGAAAGCGCCGATCCCATCCGCGTCATCGAGGCGGTGACCGCGGGCGTGGCGTTCCTCGCCGCCGGCACCATCATATTCTCCCGCGGCAAGGTCCACGGCCTCACCACCGGCGCCGGCCTCTGGCTCGCCGGTGCGGTGGGTGTCGCCTGCGGCGTCGGCTACTTCTTCATCGCGCTGCTCGCGACCGCACTCGCAACCTTCGTGCTCGTCGTGCTGCGCTGGGTGGAAGCCGCGTTCCCCCAGACGAAGCGGCCGCTCGACGCGGCAGTCGGCGACCAGCCGGATCAGCGCGGTCCGGGTGGGGAGGATTGACGCTCGGCTCAGGCGGTGGAGGGAGCGCCCTCGATCGTGCCCGCTTGCGTCGGCGCGGGCGCATCGGGCTCCGGTGACACGACCACCTGGTTCCGGCCGCGGCGCTTGGCCTCGTAGAGCGCGACATCGGCCCGTCCGACCACGTCCTCGGCACGCTCCCCGGAACGCCATGCCGCGACGCCGACGCTGATCGTCCCGCGGTCGACCTTGGCCAGATCCGCCGCGGCGAATTTCGCGCGCAACTGCTCGGCGAGCACGGCGGCCCCCGCGGCGCCGGTGGCGGGGCAGACGATGATGAACTCCTCCCCGCCCCATCGCCCCGCCGTGTCGGTGGCACGGATTCCGGTGCGCAGCTGTTCGCCAAGTTGCTCGAGAACGCGATCGCCGGCTTGGTGGCCGTGGACGTCGTTCACGGACTTGAAGCGGTCGACGTCGATCATCAGCACGGAGAACACCTCGCCCGTCCTTGCCGCCCGCAGCACCTCGGCATCGAGGATCTCGTCGATCCGAAGGCGGTTGAAGAGGCCGGTGAGCGGGTCGGTCACCGACATGCGGGCGAGCTCGGCATTGAGCCGCCGGAGCTTGCGGTTCCAGAGATAGACGATGACGAGCAGGACGCCGGCGCCTGCCGCAACTGCGATGACCAGCGTGTAGTCGACGGTCTGCTGGATTTCGATGGTGACGTGCCGGTTCGAGATTTCCTCGCGCTCGCGTGGGGTCAGCGTGGCGACGCCCCGGTCGAGGATGGCGCGCAGGAGCGTCTCCTCCCTGGCGATGCCGATGCGCAGCTCATTGGTGAGCTCCGGAACCTGGCCGGAGATCTTCAGGTTGAACAGCCCATCCTTGCGGATCGTATAGGCGGCAACGATCAGCGAGCGGATGGTCATGTCGGCCGCGCCGCTCGAGACCAGGGCGACCGCCTCGTCCTCGCTGCCGGTGAGGACGATGTCGAGGTCGGGATAGAGCATGCGAATCCGCTCCTCGACCATGGTGCCGCGCGGCAGCGCCACCGTCTCGCCGGCCAGCCCGTGGAGATCGCCGATATAGGCGTGCTCGTTGCGGGTGATGACGATGTTGGGGTCGCGGAAGATCGGCGCCGTGAAGATCAGCCATTCCCGCCGCGCCGGCGTGTCGTTGAGGAAGCTGAGGATCTGGCAGGTCCGGTTCCTCGAGGCTTGGAGGCTCTCGTCCCAGGTGCTGGTCGGGTGGAGCACGATCCTGAGGCCGACCCGGCGGGCGACGAGCTGTACCAGGTCGGCGGCGATGCCTTCGTGCTCGCCATCCTCGTTGATGCGCTCGAACGGCGCCCAGTCCGGGTCGACGCACATGGTGACCGGCTGGCCCCGGGCGATATAGGCCCGCTCCTCGTCCGTGAAGGCGATCGCGGGACCCTCCGGCGCCACGCCGGAAGGCGCCTCGGCACCGATGCCGGGAACGACGACGGCGAAGAGGCCGGCGAGGGCGAGGAGGTGAGCACGCATCAGCCCATCATGACCGGTTCGGAGCCAATCGGTTTGACATGGAACAAGGCTTCTCCGATCGGCTGGCGTTCAAGGCAGGTCACGGCCGCCGGACCGCGACCGGCGGCCCCGCGCTGGCGCCCATGCCGGCGCAAGCATCGGGGAGCGG
>JAEVZM010000281.1 GCA_023392225.1 Pseudomonadota bacterium | reverse complement strand
CAGTCCGGCACATGGTGGACGCCCTGGATGGTCCAGCCGCCGTCGACCACCAGGGTCTGGCCGGTAACGTAGCTCGCCTTGTCGCTGGCGAGGAACAGCACCGCGTCGGCGATCTCCGACGGCTCGGCGAGGCGCTTCATCGGCACGCGCTCGAGCTGCCAGTCGCTGCGCAGCGACCCGTCCTTGAGCGCCTGGTCGATCAGCTTGGTGCGGGTGTAGCCGGGGGCGACGGCATTGACCCGGATGTCGGCGGTGGCATTCTCGAGCGCCAGCACGCGGGTGAGGCTCATGATCGCTGCCTTGGCCGCGCTGTAGGGGCCCCGGCCGGGAATGCCGACGATGCCGGCGACCGAGGCGATCGACACGATCGCGCCCTTGCGCTGCGGGCGCATGCGCCGGATCGCCTCGCCGGCGCAGAGGAACATGCCGTTGAGGTGGGTGGCGATCACCCCGTTCCACTCGGCGAAGTCCATGCGGTGGCCAAGGGCGACGCGCTGGATGCCGGCATTGTTGACCAGCACATCGAGGCGGCCGGCCTCGGCATCGACCGTGGCGAAGGCGGCGGCGATCGCCTCCGGGTCGCCGACATCGCCACCGAGATAGCGGATGCCGTCCTGCGGCGCCTCCGGCTCACCGAGATCGATCGAGAATACCTGCGCGCCCTCGTCGCGCAGCGCGATCGCAATGGCCTCGCCGATGCCGCGGGCCGCCCCGGTGATGACCGCGACCTTGCCTTCGAATGTCCCGTTCCCGGTCATGTCCCATCTCCGCCGAGGTCGATTCGGGCCGGCCTCAGTACATCAGCCAGCCGCCGCTCACGTTGATCGTCGCGCCGGTGATGTAGCCCGCGTGGTCGGAGGCGAGGAACACCACCGTGCCTGCCAGCTCGCTCGGCGCCGCCATGTAGCCGAGCGGAATCTGCGCGGCGACCGCCTGCAGCCCCTCCTCGGTCATGCCACTGCGCATCATCGCGGTATCGGCCGCCCCCGGCGAGACCGCGTTGACGGTGATCTTGTCCTTGGCGAGGCTTCGCGCGAGGCCCCGGGTCATCGACACGATGCCGCCCTTGGTGGCCGCATAAGCGACAGAGCCGCCATAGCCGCCGCTCCAGAAGCCCTGCGAGGTGAAGTTGATGATGCGGCCGCCGCGACCCTGCCGGCGCATGACGCGCGCCGCCGCCCGGTCGAGGAAGAACGCCGCCTTGAGGTTGACGTCGTGCTGGAAGTCCCAGTCCTCCTCGGTCACCTCGTCGATGCTGTCGCGGCGGACCAGCACCGCCGCCGCCTCGACCAGCACGTCGAAACGGCCGAAGGTCTCGGCCACCCGCTCGATCGTCGGCTCGAGCGCATCGATCTTGCGCAGGTCCATGCCGATCGCCAGGTGCGGTCCGCCCGGGAGCCCCGCGACCACGTCATCGACGGCCGCCTGGCTGACGTCGATCGCGGCAACACGCGCCCCGGCCTCGGCGAAGGCCGACACCACCTCGCGCCCGATGCCGCCCGCGGCTCCCGCGACCACCACCCCCTTGCCCTCGAGTCCCGCCCCGACAGACCACGTCATTCCCGTCTCCTCTCCCCGTCCGTCTCGCCGCGCTCGCCTCAGCCTGTCAGCGGCACCACGGTGTGCTCCTCGACGAAGCACCACTGCGCATCGCCGAGAAACAGCTTCCGATCCTCGATCAGCCGGCTGATATGCGGCTCGGCGCGGAACGCCGCCTCGGCCGCCTCGACGCTGTCGAACCAGACCTCGCCGACCCCGTCCCAGGCCGCCTCCTCCGGCTGCCAGCGGGTGACCACGCCGAAGCGGAGGCCGCGGAGGCCGGGGAGATTGCGGACGATGTCGGCATGCGGCCCCATCCAGTGGGCGAGGAACGCCTCGCGGCTCATGCCGGGCTTCCGCCGCACCAGGCTGACGCGCTTGATCATCAGGCAGCCCCTGGCGGCCGCTGGATCACCTCGAGGGTGACGCCGTCGTGGATGCGGAGATAGGCGCCGCGCGCTCCGGTGTTCGGCCCGTGGGTGATCTCGACCGGCCCGTCGGGCGTGACCGGTCGCGCGCCGTTGTCGACCGCCCGCTGCCAGGCGGTGCGGCAATCCGCAACCTGCAGGCAGATATGGACGTTGCCGGGATTGGCGGTGGCGTCGGGATTGGGCGTCTTTTCGTCGGTCCGGTACTGGAGGAGCTCGATCACCAGGCCGCCGGGCAGATCGACGAAGGCAGCGTCCATCACCATGCCCGGATAGCCCACGATGGTGCCGAGATAGGGCTTGTCGAGCACCGTGCGCCAGCGCGCCGGACGGCCGAGGAAGCCTTCCCAGAAGCGCAGCGCCGCATCGATGTCGGCGACGCTGATGCCGGCATGGTGCGCGTGCATGATCGTCGCGCCGGAATCGTCCGTGGCACCGCCGGTCGTATCGCCTGTCATGACGTCCTCCCCTCGACTTCGCTGTCAGATGCGGAACATCGCCTCGGCGTTCCGCGAGAACATCGCGGTCTGCTCGTCGGGCGAGAAGCCGGCGATGATCTCGGCATAGGCGTTGATCACGTCCGGATAGGACGAGAACATGCGGTCGACCGGCCAGTTGGTGCCGAAGACGATGCGCTCGGGCCCGAAGATCTCGATTGACGACAACACCCACGGCCGGATGCTCTCCACCGTCCAGCGCGGGTCGCACATGCCGAGGCCGGAGACCTTCATGTGGATGGAGGGGACCGCCGCGAGCTCCTGCATCGCCGTCCGCCACATCTGGAAGTAGTCGGCATCCCGCTTCTGCGGGAAGGCGCAGTGATCGACGCAGACCGCCACCTCCGGCGCGCTCCGCGCCAGCGCGGCGAGCTTGCCCGACAGCTCCGGCCGGGTGTCGACGCAGGACACCAGCCCGTGCTTGCCGAGGAGGCGGAAGCCACGCTGCCAGTCGGGATTGGCCAGGTAGTCGCCGGGGCCGAAATCGCGGACGCCGCGAACGTTGAGGTACTGGAGGTGTCGCTCGATCACCGCCTCGGCGTCGGGCTCGGCGAGATGGACCTCGGCAACGATGCCGTGCGGATAACCGACGCGGTCCGCCATCGCCTGCAGCCAGGCGGTCTCCTCGACCGGATCGGGCGTGCCGACCGCGGCCTGGACATGGATCGCCTTTGGTACGTTCGAGAACCGGATCTCGGCGATGTAGTCCTCGATGTCGTATTGCGGCGGCTTGATCGAATAGATCGGCCCCAGCACCGGGTGGATGGCGTCGCGGTCGAGCCAGCCGTAGCGCAGCGTCGGGTGGAGCAGCGTGTGCAGATGGAAATGCGTGTCGATGAACGGGATCGCCGCCACGGTCTTCCTCCCTCGTCGCCCGATGCCCTCCCCGGCACCGGGTCTCCGCGTCCTCAGAGCGCCGCCGCGATCGCCTCGCCCACGCTCTGCGTCGAAGCGGTGCCGCCCATGTCCGGGGTCAGCACGGCGCGGCTCGCCAAAACCCGCTCGATGGCGGCGACGATGCCGTCGGCAGCATCCTTGTGGCCGAGATGCTCGAGCATCATCGCTCCCGACCAGATCTGGCCGATGGGGTTGGCGATGTTCTTGCCCGCGATGTCGGGGGCCGAGCCGTGCACCGGCTCGAACATCGAGGGGAAGCGCCGCTCCGGGTTGATGTTGCCCGACGGCGCGATGCCGATCGTGCCGGCCACCGCCGGTCCGAGATCGGACAGGATGTCGCCGAACAGGTTGCTCGCCACCACCACGTCGAAGCGCTCCGGCCGCAGCACGAAATGCGCGGTCAGGATGTCGATATGGTACTGCGACGTGGCGATGCCGGGGTTCTCGGCCGCGATCGCCTTGAAGCGCTCGTCCCAGAACGGCAGGGTGTGGATGATGCCGTTCGACTTGGTCGCCGCGGTCACCGACTTCCGCGGCCGCTCGGCGGCGCGGGCGAAGGCGTAACGCATGATCCGGTCGACGCCGAAGCGGGTGAAGATCGATTCCTGGAGCGCGAGCTCGTAGTCGGTCCCCTTGTAGAGCCGGCCGCCGATCTCGGAATACTCACCCTCGTTGTTCTCGCGGATGATCAGCATGTCGATGCTGCCCGGCGCCTTGCCGGCGAGCGGCGACGGCACGCCGTCGAACAGTCGGACCGGGCGGACATTGGCGTATTGCTGGAAGTCGCGCCGGATCGGCATCAGCAGCGTCCAAAGCGACACCGGGTCGGGCACGTTGGGCCAGCCAATGGCGCCGAGGAAGATCGCGTCGTGGCCGGCGATCTGCGCCAGCCCGTCCTCCGGCATCATCCGGCCGTGGCGGTCGTAGTACTCGCAGCTCCAGTCGAAGCTGTCCCAGTCGATCGAGAAGCCCCACTTGCGACCGGCGGCGTCGACGACGCGCATACCCTCGGGAACCACTTCCCTGCCGATTCCATCGCCCGGAATGACGGCGATCCGCGGATTTGTCATGGACGAACCGGAGCTCCCCAGGATTGACCGCGAGCGGCCACATCCAATAATATCGTTTCCATGCATAGCCCCGGTCGAGGCCAATGGCAAGCGCCATTGCCGGCGGCCTTAACCTGCGCCGAACCGCTCCAGGATCGCCGCTTATACGGGAGAAGTGGCAGGGCAACCGGGCTTGCGACGCTCGGAGCGGACTGCATCGGACCTGCCGGCACCCCGAGGAATTGCCGTTCATCGCGGCTTGCCTTGTGATAACGTTTCAATATAGTCGTCCTGCGCGGGGAGGCGCAGGGCGCGGGAGGAACGCGTTGTCAGACTTGAACAAAGGGCGCGGGATCGTCACCGGCGCAGCGCGCGGTATCGGCAAGGCGGCGGCACTGCGCCTGCTCGCCGAGGGCGTTGCCGTGCTTGCGGTCGACCGCGACGAGGCCGGCCTCTCCGAGCTGGCAAAGGCCGGTTGCGAGACCATGGTGGCCGACCTCGGCGATCCAGGCGAGCGTGACCGCATCGCCGCGCGCGGCGACGGGATCGACTACCTTGTCAACTCCGCCGGGATGATCCTGATCAAGCCGATCACCGAGGTCACCGTCGAGGAATGGCGGCGGGTGCAGACCGTCAATGCCGAGGCAATCTTCTTCCTCTGCCAGAAGATCGGGCCGCGGATGAAGCCGGGCGGCGCCATCGTCAACCTGTCCTCGTCCTCGGCCAAGCTCGCCTCGACCGTCGAGGTCGCGACCTATGCCGCCTCCAAGACGACGATCCTGTCGATCACCCGCTCCTTCGCCTACGCGCTCGCATCGCGACCGGTACGGGTGAACGCCATCTGCCCGGGCATCGTCGACACGCCGATGCAGGACGCGGTGCTCGACGTCGTGGGGCCGCTCCGCGGCATGACCGCGTCGGAGCTCAGCGCCGCCCGCAACAAGACGGTGCCGCTCGGCCGGGGCGCCTCGCCGGAGGAATGTGCCGGGCTGATCTGGTTCCTGCTGTCGAAGGAGGCCGGCTACATGACCGGCCAGGCGATCAACTACACCGGCGGCATGGTGACCTGGTGAGGAACGAAGGGAGGAAACCATGAAGAAGCCGATGACGATCTGCACCGGGGGCCTCGGCCATCCCGAGGGCCCGTACGAGCTCGACGACGGCCGGGTGATCTACGCCAATACCTACGCCAGCGAGATCGGCGTGTGGGATCCGAGGACCGGCAAGTCCGGCACCTTCGCCCATGTCGGCGGCGGACCCAATGCCTGCATGCTGGGCACCGACGGCTGCGTCTACTCGACCCAGACGCCCAATGTCGGAAACTGGGTGGCGCCCGAGCACCGGCCGCCGTCGATCCAGAAGACCCGGCCCGACGGCAAGGTCGAGATCCTCGTCACTGAGGCCGATGGCAAGCAGTTCCACGGTCCGAACGACCTGGTCTTTGCGCCCGACGGCCGGCTGTGGTTCACCGATTCCGGCGACTGGGCCCCCGACACCAAGCACCACCCCGGCCGCATCGTCTGCATCGAGAAGGACGGCACGGCGCACATCGTCGAGGAGCTCGACTACGTCTACCCGAACGGCATCGTCGCCGAGCCGGACGGGTCGATCGTCTGGGTCGAATCCTACACGCTCCGCGTCGTGCGCCGGAAGCCGGACGGCACTAAGACGGTGATCCACACCCTCCCCGAGGGCCACATCCCGGACGGGCTGAAGATCGACGCCAAGGGCAATCTCTGGATCACCGCGGTGGCCGCCGGCGGCGTCGACATCATCGCCCCGGACGGCACGCCGATCGACTTCCTCGAATCCGGCGGCACCATCCTCAATTGCTGCTTCGGCAAAGGCGGCGCCCTCTATCTCTGCGACATGGGACCGTTCGACCTGACCGGCGCCGCCATGAACGGCCGGCTGGTCCGCGTCGAGGTCGGCGTCGAGGGCATGCCCCTCTTCCGCGGCGCGATCGGCTAGGAGTTTCAAGGACATGAAGATTGCAAAGGTCGAGGCGATCCCGGTCAGCTATCCGGAGCCCAACGACTTCAACGCGCTGCGCCATCTCTGTCTCGCCAAGATCACCGCGGATGACGGTCAGGTCGGCTGGGGCGAATCCATCACCCAGTTCCCCGAGGCCAATTTCGCCGCCAAGGCGATCATCGAAGGGATGGCGCCGAACCTGATCGGCAAGAACCCGGTCGAGACCGAGGCGCTGTGGCGGCAGAACAAGCAGCAGGCCTGGTGGTACGGCTATCACGGCGGCATCGCCTCCTACGCCACCGCCGCCATCGACATCGCGCTGTGGGACCTCAAGGGCAAGGCGCTCGGTGCCAGCGTCCTCGACCTGCTCGGCGGCTGCGTCCACGAGAAGCTGCCGGTGATCGCCTCCTGCCACGCCCACTACGAATCGATCCCCGAGATGGCGGACGAGACGGCGGCGTGGATGGAAGACGGATACCAGGGCCTCAAGACCGGCTTCGGCAAGCGCGGCAATGCCAATCTCGGCTACGACCACGACCGCGACGTCGCCTATGTCAAGGCGATGCGCGAGGTGCTCGGCCCGAAGCGCATGCTGATGATCGACAACGGCATCGCCATCAAGTGGGACGTGACCGACGCGGTCCGCCGCGCCAGGGCCATGGAGGAATACGACCTCGCCTGGATCGAGGAGCCGCTCGGCGCCTGGGACCCGGAGGGCTATGCCAACCTCCGCGCCAAGACCACCACCCGCATCGCCTATGGCGAACGGGAGTGGACGCTCGAGCAGTTCGAGCGGGTGCTCGCCACCGGTACGGTGGACGTGGTCGGCGTCGACCCCGGCCGGGCCGAGGGCATCACCGGCTTCAAGAAGGTCGCCGAGCGCTGCGAGTTCCATCGCCGCCAGGCCAATGCCCATGCCTGGTCGTCGGCAATCGTCACCGCGGCGAGCCTCGCCATCTCGTTCAACTCACCGGCCTGCAAGCTCTTCGAGTTCAAGCCGATCCGCAACCCGATGCAGCACGCCCTTGTCACCAGGCCGTTCGAGCAGAAGGACGGCTGGGTCTACCCGCCGACCGGGCCGGGCCTCGGCATCGAGGTCATCGAGGAGGTGGTCGAGGGCTACCGCAGCGAAAAAGTGCTCGGGAAGCTCTGAACATCATTGCACCGGGTCGGTAGGGAGCCGCCCGGACCGTCACCAGTGGAGGAAAACACGATGAACCGTTCCCGCAAGACTATCCTGCTCGGGGCCGTCGGCGCGCTGGCGCTCGCCGGCGCCGCCACCGCGCAGGAGTTCAAGGACACCCAGATCCCGCTCACCGGCGAGAAGGTCGAAGGCGCGCCCTTCACCATCGAGCGCGACTGGGGGACCTTCAAGCTCGCCGACCGGATCGCCGAGAAGGTGAAGAACGGCGAGAAGATGAACTACGTCTTCTCCTACCAGGCCTCGGGCATCCCGCTGTTCTCGCCGCAGTTCGCGGCCGGCGCCGAGATGGGCTGCAAGATGGCCCAGCAGCTCTGGCCGATGGACTGCGCGGCGATCGCCCCGGTGCAGAACGACGCCAACCAGCAGGTCGCCCAGATCGAGGCCAAGCTCGCCGCCGGCGAGATCGACTGCATCGGCATCGAGCCGGTCGATTCCAACTCGCTGACCGCGATCACCAACCGCCTGATGGACGAGGGCATCCCGGTCTTCACCTCGGGCGTGCCGTCCAACGGCCATGAGTTCACCCGCTTCACCCAGGTGCCGCTCCAGGAAGGCAAGTACGTCGCCGAGGCGGTGCTGCAGTGGATGAAGGACAACGGCAAGGAGGACCTCAAGGTCTTCGCCGTGTCGGGCGGTGACCCCACCCAGGAATGGGCCCAGGGCCGCATGAAGAGCTTCGTCGAGACGATCAAGGCCGCGATCCCCGACGCCGAGTTCATCACCACCGAGGAGAACGGCCTCAACACCAGCTACGAGCCGGGCCAGGCCTACGAGGTCTACCGCTCGTTCCTCACCGCCAACCCGAACGTCCAGATCATCGAGAACGTCGACATCGGCGCCGAGCATGCCGACCGCGCCATCGAGAGCCTCGGTCTGGTCGGCCAGGTGTTCACCGTCGGCTGGAACTCCTCGCATGGCCAGCTCGACGCCATCGAGAAGGGCATCCAGATCGCCCAGTTCGACCAGCGCTGGCCCGACCAGGCCGGCTTCGGCGCGGTCGCCTGCGCGGCGCTGTTCAAGAACGGCGAGATCCTGCCCAACACGCAGACCCTCAAGGCCGTGTTCCTCAAGGACGTGCCGCAGGCGCGCGAGGAGCTCAACAACACGATGGGCCAGCAATAGGCTCACGCGTTAGCAACTGGGGCGCCCCGCCACGGGCGCCCCGCTTTCATTGCATCCCGGACATGACGGCAGGAATTTCAGAATGACCAGCGCCGAACAGGCCTCCCAGCGCGGCTCGGCCGCCAATGCGGGCATCGACCTCGCGCTTCGCATGGGCGGGCTGCTGGCTGCCATCGTAGTCGTGGCGCTGGTGTTCATCGCCATCAACCCGAACGTCGCCAACCTCAACATGGGCGCCTCGGTGCTGCGCTCGATGAGCTCGGTGGCGATCATGGCGCTGGGCCTGACGCTGGTCATCGTCGTCGGCGAGATCGACCTCTCCTTCGGCGCCACCTACGGCCTTGCCGTGAACTGCCTCGCGGTGATGTGGATCTTCGGCGGCATCCCGGTCTATGTCGCGATCCCGCTCGCCATCCTGATCGGCACCGCCGTGGGCCTCTTCAACGGCCTGCTCGTCACCAGTCTCAGGATACCATCCTTCATCGTCACCCTCGGCAGCTACAACCTCCTCTACGGCGTCAGCCTCTGGGTCTCGAACACCGCCACCTTCAACCCGGTCTACCCGCCGCCGGGCATGACGATCCCAAAGGAGCAGATCGACTTCTTCATCGGCCTCACCCAGTCGATCGGCTCGTTCCGGCTGTCGCTGGAAGTGGTGTGGATGATCGGCATTGCGCTCGTCGTCGCCTTCCTCCTCCACCGCTCGCTGTTCGGCTTCCGCCTGATCGCGATCGGCGGCAACCCGCGCGCCGCCGAGCTCGCCCGCCTGCCGGTGCGGAAGTACAAGATTCTCGCCTTCGTGCTGTGCGGCACGCTCGCCGCCATCGCCGGCATCCTCGACTTCTCGTTCATCCAGACCAGCCAGCCCAATACCGGCCTCAGCTACACCTTCCCGGTGTTCGCGGCGGTGATCATCGGCGGCGCCAGCCTCTCCGGCGGCAAGGGCACGGTGATCGGCACGCTCGGCGGCGCCCTCCTCCTTGCCGAGCTGCAGCTCGGCCTCTCGATCCTGTCGCCCGGGCCGCACGTCCAGCAGATCTTCCTCGGCGCGGTGACGATCGGCGCCGTGGCGCTCGACCTCGCCCTCACCCATGTCCGCAAGCGGAGGGCCTCGTGAACGACGCCGACGGCAAGGGCATCCGCATCCGGAACGTCGCCAAGCGCTATGGCAGCACCATCGCGCTCGACGGCATCGAGCTCGACCTGAACCCCGGCGAGGTGATTGGCATCGCCGGGCCGAACGGCGCCGGCAAGTCGACCCTCATCCGCATGATCGCCGGCGAGGAGCGGCCGGATTCCGGCACCATGACCCTCGACGGCCGGCCATGGTTTCCCGCCGTCGACTGGCACGACGTCGCCGTGGTCCACCAGGAGCCGCAGCTCTTCCCCAATCTCACCGTCGCCGAGAACGTGCTCGTCGGCCGCGAGGGCACGTCGCTCGCCCGCCCGCGGCTCGGCCTCGAGGACGCCGGCGTCATGCAGGCGCTGGGCATCGGCACGCTTCGCGACGTGCTGCTCGAGGACTGCACGCTCGCCACCCAGCAGCGTACCGAGATCGCCCGCGCCGTGGCGCGTTCCGCCCGTGTCTTCCTCTTCGACGAGCCGAACTCGGCGTTGACCGACGAGGAATCGGACGAGCTCTTTCGCGAGATGCACAAGCTCGCCGGCGAGGACCGCATCGTGCTGCTCGTCACCCACCGGCTCGGCGACCTCGTCGAGCACGCCAACCGGGTCGCGATCATCCGCGACGGCCAGGTGCGCAAGATCATCGAGAAGCCGGAGCTGACCGAGGAGGCGATCGCCGAGCAACTGGTGGTCGGCACCGCCGACCAGCAGGTGGCGGTGCTCCGCACCGGCGCGACCGAGATCGGCCGGGAGATCTTCGGCGTCTCGGGTTGGTCCCATCCGAACGCCTTCACCGACGTCAGCTTCACCGCGGCCCATGGCGAGGTGATCGCCCTCATGGGAGTCGAGGGCTCGGGCGCGCGCGAACTGCTCCGCTCCTTCTCCGGCCTCGAGCGCTGCACGGGCTCGATCAAGCTCGACGGCGTCGCGCCGGGCAAGGTCTTCGAGCGGACCGCCTACGTGCCGGCGACGCGGGCCGACAGCCTCTACTCGAACCTCTCGGTCGGCGAGAACATCGTCGCCCGGCTCGGCGTGCCGCAGATCGCGGGGCCGGCGCTGGCGCTCAAGAAGCGGCGGATGCGCGAGATCGCTGCGCAGTCGGTGAAGCGGTTCTTCGTCAAGACGCAGACCCTGGCCCAGGGCATCCGCTCGCTGTCGGGCGGCAACCAGCAGAAGGTGGCGATCGCCCAGGCGCTGACCCTCGAGCCGCGGCTGGTCCTGCTCGAGGAGCCGACCCGCGGCGTCGACATCCAGAGCCGTCGGGAGATCTACCGGCTGCTCCGCGACTTCGCCGCGGGCGGCAATGCCGCGATCATGTTCTGCACCGAGGTGCTGGAGATCTTCGAATCGGCCGACAAGGTGATCGTGGTCTCGGACGGGCGCCTCTCCGAGCCGCTCAAGGTGGGCGACCATCCCCATGTCGAGGCGCTGGCGGCGGCGATCACCAAGCTCGAGCGCCACACCAAGCAGCGCGCGGCCGCATAGCAACCGGCCTCGCCCTTCCGAGCGCGGCGCGAAGCGATGCGCCGCAGCGACGGAGCCTCCGCATGCGATCGCGCCGCGTGCTTCGGGCCAAGGCTCCAGGCTCAAACGGATCACGACGTGACGCGCAGCGCCCTGAGCGACGCCACGTCCCCGAGGCGCCGGACCTGTCGGGTCCCTTCCGGATCAGCTAGTCCAGCCGCCAGGGGCCGAACTCGATGCGGTCGGCGAGCTCGCCGAGGAAGGCCGCGCCCACCACTCCGTCGATCAGCCGATGATCGACCGACAGCGTCAGGTGGACGCCGGTCACCACCGCCGGCTGGCCGCCGCGGGCGACCACCGCCTCGTGCTCGCGGCCGACCGCCAGCACCGACGACTGGCCGGGGCCGATGATCGCCTCGAAGCGGTCGGCGCCGCCACGGGCGAGGTTGGACAGCGCAATCGCCACCGGGGCACCGTCGCCCTTCACCAGCCGGCCGGAGCGGACACGCTGGGTGGCGTCGCGCCGGGCGAGGCCGATCTCGCCGAGCGAGCGTCCGCCAAGGTCGGCGAGCACCGGGATCATCATGCCGCCGTCGACCGCAACGATCAGGCCGATGTCGACCGTGGCGTCGCGCACCGCGCCCGGCCGCCCGCCGGCATCGGCGAAGCGCTGCAGCATCATCGGGTTGTGCGAGAGCGTGTCGGCGAGCGCCTGGAGGAAGAAGTCGGTCAGCGTGAGCTTCACGCCGCTCGTCCGCTCAACCTCGGGTCCGATCTCCGCCCTGGCCTTGGCCACCGCCTCGGTCGAGACGAACCGGTCGAGGGTGAAGGCGGGAATGGTCTGCCGGCTGACCGTGACGGTCTCGGCGATCCGGGCCCGCATCGGCGGCAGGGCCTCGACCCCGTCCGGCACCGGGCCGGCCGGGATAACCGGCGCAAGACGCGGCGTCGCCGCGGTTGCAGCCGGGGCGGCGGAGCGGGTGGTGGCGGCGAGCACGTCGGCCTTCCGGATGCGGCCGGACTTGGTGGCGGCCAGGGCAGCGAGGTCGACGCCATTCTCGCGGGCGAGGCGCCGGGCGAGCGGCGAGGCGAGGATGCGCGCCGGCGCGGATTTCTCCAC
>JAEVZM010000270.1 GCA_023392225.1 Pseudomonadota bacterium | reverse complement strand
GCCTCGAGGATGCGAGCCTTGCGATCGCCGAGGGCGAGATCGTCGGCATCGCCGGCGTCTCGGGCAACGGCCAGGCGGCGCTTGCCGCGCTGGTCGCCGGCCTCGCCCGGCCGAGCGCGGGGACGATCCGGCTCTACGGCGAGACGGTCGCGCGGCACGACCCGCGGAGCTTTGCGCGGGCCGGCATCGCCCGCATCCCAGAGGACCGCCACCATGATGGGGTCGTCGGCGCGATGACCGTCGCCGAGAACATCGCGCTCGAGGAGATCCGCGAGCCGCGCTTCCAGCGCGGCGGCTTCCTCCGTTTCGCCGCCATCCGCGAGCGCGCGGCCCAGGCGATCCGCGACTACGACGTCCGCTGCCAGGGGCCGGACGTCCCAGCGCGCCTCCTCTCGGGCGGCAACATCCAGAAGCTCATCCTCGCCCGCGGGCTTGATCGCTCGCCGCGGCTGGTGCTCGCCAACCAGCCGACCCGCGGGCTCGACATCGGCGCCCAGACCGAGGTGCATCGCCGCCTGCTCGAGGCGCGGGAGCGTGGCGCGGGCGTGCTCCTCATCTCCGAGGACCTCGACGAGCTGATGGCGCTGTCGGACCGCATCGCCGTGGTCTATGCGGGGCGGCTCTCCGAGGCGATGGCGACCGAGGGGCTCGAGCGCGGCACGCTCGGCCTGATGATGGCCGGCCATGCAGAGGAGAGGGCGGCATGATCGTCATCGAGCCGCGCCCGGCACCGTCCCGCTGGCTCTCGGTCTCCGCCCCGGTGCTTGCCGGCGTCGCCGCGCTCCTCCTCGCCGCGATCCCGATCGCCTTCGCCGGCGCCAACCCGATCGCCGCCTATGGCTACATGGTCACCGGCGCCTTCGGCTCGCTGTTCGCCTTCTCCGAGACGCTGACGCGAACCACGCCGCTGATCCTCACCGGGCTCGCCGCGGCCGTCGCCTTCCGGGCGCGGCTGTGGAACATCGGCGGCGAGGGGCAGCTCTATGCCGGCGCGCTCGCCGCGGTGGCCATCGGCACCGGGGTGATCGATGCGCCGGCATGGGTGATGATCCCGCTGGTGCTGCTCGCCGGCGCCATTGCCGGCGCGCTGTTCTTCCTCGGGCCGGCCGTGCTCAAGCTCAAGTTCGGCGCCGACGAGGTCGTCACCACGCTCCTCCTCAACTTCGTGATGCTGCTGTTCGTCCAGATGATGCTTGAGGGGCCGCTCAAGGACCCGATGAGCCTCGGCTGGCCGCAATCGGCGGCGATCCTAGACGCCGCGGCGCTGCCGACGCTCATCCCCCGGATGCGGGTCCATGCCGGCCTGATCGTCGGGCTGGTGGCGGTGCTCGTCGTCTGGGTGATGATGAAGCGGACGGTCTGGGGCATGGAGATCCGCGCGGTCGGCGAGAATGCGCCGGCCGCGCGTTACGCCGGCATCCCGGTCACCGGCACGGTGCTTCGCGTCGCGCTCCTCTCCGGCGCGCTCGCCGGGCTCGCCGGGGTCGGCGAGGTCGCCGGCCTCAAGGGCTACCTCACCTCGGACCTCTCGCCCGGCTTCGGCTATTCCGGCATCGTGGTGGCGATGCTCGCCGGGCTGTCGCCGCTCGGCGTGGTGGCGGCGGCGCTGTTCATCGCCGCCGTCTTCGTCGGCGCCGATTCGATGAGCCGCGGGCTCGGCGTCGCCTCCTACATCGCCGACCTCGTGGTGGCGCTGTCGCTGCTCTCGGTGCTGGTCGGCGGCTTCTTCACCCGCTTCCGCCTGCGGCTGGCCGGGCGTGCGCATGCCGGGGCAGGGGGCTGAGATGGACGTGTTCGACATCCTCGCCTCGGCGAATTTCTGGGCGGCGGCGATCCGCATCGCGACGCCGCTGATCTTCGGCGTGCTCGGCGCGTTGATCTGCGAGCGCGCCGGCGTCCTCAACCTCGGCATCGAGGGCATCTTCACCGCCGGCGCCATGGCCGGCTGGATGGCGGTGTGGCTCGGCCTCGACCTCTGGCCGGCGCTGCTGGTGGTGCTCCTGGTCGGCGCGGCCTTCGGCCTCCTCCACGCCATCCTCACCGTGCCCTTCGGCCTCTCGCAGCACGTCTCGGGCATCGGCATCACGCTGCTTGCGACGAGCCTCTCCTACTTCATCTACCGGACGGCGCTGCCCAACGTCTCGACGCCGCCGCGGATCGAGCCGTTCCGGCCGCTCGACATTCCCGGCCTCAGCGACCTGCCATTCCTCGGCCCGGCCCTCTTCACCCAGACGGCGCTGACCTATCTCGCCTTCGCGCTGGTCGCGGTCGTCGCCTGGGTGCTCTACCGTACCCCGCTCGGCCTCGCGCTCCGCGCCGTCGGCGACAATCCGGATTCCGTCGATGCGCAGGGCCTCTCGGTCTACGCGCTCCGCACCGGCGCGGTGGTGGCGGGCTCGGCGCTGATGGCGCTCGGCGGCGCCTTCCTCACCATGTCGGCGTTCGACGCCTTCTTCTTCGGCATGGTCAACGGCCGCGGCTGGATCTGCATCGCGCTCACGGTCTTCGCCTCGTGGCGGCCGGGCAAGGCGCTTCTCGGCGCGTTGCTGTTCGGCGCGTTCGATGCCTTCCAGGTGCGGCTCCAGACCCAGGTCGGCGCCTTCCTGCCGAGCCAGGTGTTCCTGATGCTGCCCTATCTCCTGGCCATCATCGCGCTGGTGGTGGTGGCGCGGAAGGCCGACTATCCCCGCGCCATGCTGATCCCCTGGTTCAAGGGATCGCGGTAAGACCGGCTTCGGCGGGTTACGCATCGCGCTTCTCGTCAGCACCCCCTATCTTTCCCGAGGGGGCCGCGGCGCCGGCCCCTCTTGGCAACGCCAGGGTGATGCGCGACAAGCGTCGTGCCACGCGGATCGGACAAGGAGCCCCTTGGAGAATCCAGGCGGCGCGGCGCAGGGAACCGGGATGAACGACGCCCTTATCCTGATCGTCGAGGACGAGCCCGACATCGCGGAGATCATCGAGACCTATCTCGCGCGGGAGGGCTTCAGGACGATCAGGGCGAGCGATGGGACGATTGGTCTCGCGCATCATCAGCGGCTGAAACCCGACCTTGTCCTCCTCGACATCAAGTTGCCGGGCCAGGACGGCTATGAGGTGCTGGCGGCAATCCGCCGGCGGGCGAATACGCCGGTGATCATGGTCACCGCCCTGGCCGAGGACCTCGACAAGCTCCAGGCGCTCCGGGTGGGCGCGGACGACTATATCGTCAAACCCTTCAACCCGCTGGAGGTCGTCGCGCGCGTCAAGGCGGTCCTGCGGCGCAGCACGCGACAGTTCGAGACGGATGTCCTTCGTGTCGGCGCCTTGACGGTGGACCTCAGCTCCCACACGGCGGAGGTTTCAGGGCCGGCCGGCCGCAAGGCCCTGAAGCTCACCCTTACGGAGTTCAAGCTGCTGGCCTGCATGGCCGCAGCGCCAAACCGGGTCTTCGACCGGTCCGAGCTGATCGATGCATGCCTGCCCGAGGGCGAGGCGATGGGCAGGACGGTCGACAGTCACATGAGCAATCTCCGCCGCAAGCTGACGGTCGCGGGTGCCGACGGACTGATACTGAGCGTTCGCGGTGTGGGTTATCGAATGGCAGAGCGTCATGACTAGGAATCTGCAATTCCAGATGATCCTCGCCATGATTATCATGACGCTGGTGGCATTCGTCTTCATGTATTTCGGATGGACGGTCTATTACACGTTCATCTATGATTTGATCTACCCGGCCGACTTCCCCGAGGACTGGAATACCGGCGACTTCGTGGTGGACGGCCTGATCGTCCTCACCGGCCTGGTGGCAGCCATCGTGGTCGGCGCGCGGCTGGCCGAGAGGATCGTCCGTCCTCTCGATTCCGTGGCGGGCGCGGTGTCCCTGATCGCCAAGGGCGATTTCACGGCCCGCGCCGAGACGAACGCCACGACCTTTCGCGAAGCGAAGAACCTGGTGACGGATTTCAATGCGATGGCCGCGCGGCTGGAGCGGGCCGAGGCGGAGCTTCGTTATTCGCATTCCGCCATCGCGCACGAGCTCCGCACGCCCTTGACGATCCTTCGGGGGCGCCTTCAGGGCCTTTCGGATGGCGTCTTCTCCCCTACGCCCGAGTTGTTTGGCCGGCTCCTGTCGCATGTCGACGATCTGTCCCGCATCGTCGAGGATCTCAGGACGCTTGCTCTCTCGGAGGCGGGCAGGCTCGAGTTGAGTCTTGGTGACTTCGACCTCGCGGAGGAGGCAGAGGCGGTGCTCGCTTCGGTCGAGCCGGACCTCGCAGGCGCGGCTATCGTCGTGAAGCGGCGTCTCGGCCGCGCCCGGGTCGTCGCCGATCGCGCCAGGATACGCCAGGCGATGTTCGCGGTTCTGGACAATGTGCGGCGCTACGCGCCCGGTAGCACCCTCGTCCTGGAGACGCGGAGCAAGGGCGATCGTGCGCTCATCCGCTGCTCGGACACCGGGCCCGGACTCCCCGCCGGATTGAAGGATCGTGCCTTCGAGCCCTTCTGGCGGGCAGAGGAGTCCCGCGCGAGGAGCAGCGGTGGCTCCGGCCTTGGCCTGTCCATCATAAGGGCGATTGCCGAAGCCCACGGCGGAGGAGCATCCGTCGCGGACCATGACGACGAGGGCAAAGGGACTTCGATCGAGATCTGGCTGCCGTACTCGGCATCCCGCTGAACCCGGATCGGCCGCGCCCCGAGCCCCGGGGACCCCGGGTTGTCGGCCAGTTGGCTCGGTGGCGGGTTCTCTGCGCCAAATCTCCACACAACCCACACGCAAATTCAACGGAGGAGAGAGAGGGAGAGGCACGGGCCGGCCTTTGCGCCGGTCGACTGATCTTGAAAGAGACCCATGATCCAGATCTCCCGTGTCAGTTGGCCAGTCATCCGTTCCAACCCATGCACACGCCGTCACCAGCGACGGCAATGGCGCGAAGCACTGGGTCACCCCGGAGACATCGGCGATGCGCCTGGCGGTCCTGGAGGCGGAGAGTGCGACCGCGCCATGACCCGAGCGCGCGATCCGATACGCTTCAGGAGGGTCGCAGTGCCTCTCCCACGCGCGGACAAGGGCGAAGTCGGTGCGTGTTTCCAGTGGGCAGGCTCTTTCCGGGAAGCCGACTATCGGTATGCCGAAGAAGCCGCCGATCTGAACGCGCGTCAGAGCCTCCCCGCTGGGACCCGCTATGAGATACGGGTCAGGCGCGCCCGCTATGGCATGATCCACGGCGTGGCCTGGTACAGGCATCCGAGCATGGATGAAGGACACTGGCCGCGGCAGGCGCGCTCGGATCTGCCGTCGGATCTCGAATGGTCCATCATTCTCGACCAGAAGACCACGCCAACCCTTGAGGAGCGGTGAGTCCCGGCGAAGGAGCTGTTTCGCGGGCGATGAACTCCGGCAGTTTGTCTGCGGCTTCGGCGACGGTATGCTCTCTCCCGTGTTCCATAGGTGCGAGCGCAGTGGGCCGCCTGTCCACGATGCGCGCCATTTCCGGGGTTCCTGTGCCATGTCTATCGACCTTCTCATCAGGAACGCCACGCTTCCCGACGGCCGGACCGGGGTCGACATCGCCTGCGCCGGCGGGCGGATCACCGCCGTCGAGCCCGGCATTGACGGGGAGGCAGGGCGGACGATCGACGCCGGCGGCCGGCTGGTGTCTCCGCCGTTCGTCGATTGCCATTTCCACATGGACGCGACGTTGTCGCTGGGCCTGCCGCGGCTCAACGAATCCGGCACGCTCCTCGAAGGCATCGCGCTGTGGGGCGAGCTGAAGCCGCTTCTCACCCACGACGCGGTGAAGGAGCGGGCGCTCCGCTACATCGACCTCGCGGTGAGCCAGGGGATGCTCGCCATCCGCACCCATGTCGACGTCTGCGACGACCGCCTGCTCGCGGTCGAGGCGCTGCTCGAGGTGAAGAAGACGGTGGCGCCCTATCTCGACCTCCAGCTCGTCGCCTTCCCGCAGGACGGCTACTACCGCTCGCCGACGGCAGCGCAGAACCTCGACCGGGCGCTCGACCTCGGCGTCGACATCGTCGGCGGCATCCCGCATTTCGAGCGCACCATGGCCGACGGTGCCCGCTCGATGACCGCGCTCTGCGAGATCGCGGCGAAGCGAGGGCTCCTCGTCGACATCCACTGCGACGAGACCGACGACCCGCTGTCGCGCCACATCGAGGCTTTGACCTACGAGACGCAGCGCCTCGGCCTCGGCGGCCGGGTTGCCGGCTCGCACCTCACATCGATGCACTCGATGGACAACTACTATGTCTCCAAGCTCCTGCCGCTGATGGCCGAGGCCGGGGTCTCGGCGATCGCCAACCCTTTGATCAACATCGTCATCCAGGGGCGGCACGACACCTATCCCAAGCGCCGCGGCCAGACCCGCGTGCCGGAGATGCGCAAGCACGGCATCCCGGTCGCCTTCGGCCATGACTGCGTGATGGACCCCTGGTACTCGCTCGGCCAGGGCGACATGCTCGAGGTCGCCTCGATGGGCCTGCATGTCGGGCAGATGACCAGCCGCGACGACATGCGCTTTGCCTTCAACGCCGTCACCGAGGCGCCGGCGAGGATCATGCACATCGACGGCTACGGCATCGCCCCGGGCTGCAACGCCGACATGGTGCTGCTCCAGGCGGCCGACCCGATCGAGGCGATCCGGCTCAAGGCGACGCGGCTCGCCGTGATCCGCCGTGGCAAGGTGATCGCCGAGACCCCGGCGCGGACCAGCACGCTCGACCTGCCGGGGCGCCCGGCGCGCATCGACCCGGCGGATTACGCGCCGAAGGCCGCGAACGGCTGACCGCCGACGCCTCGCGTTCCTGATCCAGGTCAAGGCGCCCGGCGCCATTGCCCGATTGGCTTGCCATGCGGCTGCGGGAGGGCGGAGGCATGGGCGCGAATCTGGCTCTTGGAACGATGCTTATCGGCTTGACGGTGGTGGTTCACACCATCGGGCTGATCGTCCTGTCGCGGGTCATGGTCCATGCCGTCGCCCACTGGCCGATCTTCCAGCATGCCATCGGGCGGACGCTGACCCTCGTGCCGGCGGTGCTCGGGCTGTTCTTCATCCATACGATGGAAGTCTGGGCCTGGGCGCTGGCCTTCATCGCCGTCGGCGTCACCGCCATGTTCCCCGACGCGCTCTACCTCTCGACGGTGACGTTCTCGACCGTCGGCTACGGCGACATCGTGCCACCCGAGCGCTGGCAGCTGCTCTGCGGCCTCGAAGGGATCAACGGCTTCCTGCTGATCGGCTGGTCGACCGGCGGCTCGGCCGGGCCGAAGACCGACATCCCGCCATACTGGTGGGAGCGGTCGCGCTCTTCGGCCATGAGGTCATCGAAGGCGGGACCGGTGGCCGCGCGCTCCAGCCGCCGCGCTTCGGCGTCGAGCCGGCGAATGGCCTCGAGCTCCTCGGTCTCGCCGAGCCGGGCCTTGACGACGGCAGATTTCAGCACGTCGATCGTCCGGTCATAAACCTTGAGCGGCACCGGGAAGGGATGCCGGTCCTTGCCGCCATGGGCGTAGGAGAACCGCGCCGGGTCGGTGAAGCGGCAGGGTGTGCCGTGCACCACCTCGGCGACCATCGCCAGCGCCTTGACGGTGCGCGCGCCGACGCCCGGCGTCAGCAGCAGCTCGGCAAAATCCTCCGGGGCGCGCTCGGTCGCGGCCGCCAGGGCGCCATGCAGGCGGCGAAGCACGACGTCCTCCGGCCGGACGTCATGATGCGCCGGCATCACCAGATGCGGCAGCAGCGGCTGGTCCGGCGGAGCGACGGGGGAAGGCGGGTCGAGCGCGGCGAGCTTTCGCGTGATGCCGTCGGGGCCGATGTCCGCGAGGAGGTCGAGCTGGGCCCGGCGCGACGGCGCCGCCCTCCGGTCGGTGAGGTTGACGATGCTGCCCTGCCCCGGGCCGTCGATCGCCGCGTGGGGCGCCTCGACGAAGGTGTCGAGGCCCTCCGAGAGCCAGTGATAGCGCCGGGCGGTGCGCGCATCGTCCTTCATGCCCTGCTGGACCACCACCCACTTGCCGTCGTCGGCGACGATGAAACCGTGGAGGTAGAGCTGGAAGCCGTCCTGGACGGCGGCACTGTCGACCTTGGCGACGAGCCGGCGGGCGCGGGCGAGCGCGGCGCCG
>JAEVZM010000201.1 GCA_023392225.1 Pseudomonadota bacterium | reverse complement strand
CCAGCCGCTTCGGCCTCGCGCCGGGATATCTCCAAGGCGCCAACGCCGAGATCTGCACGCTGGTGCAGATCGAGACCCGCGATGCCCTCGACAACATCGAGGCGATTGCCGCGGTCGACGGGATCGACGGCATCTTCATCGGCCCGTCGGACCTCTCCGCCTCGCTCGGCCATCTCGGCAACCCGGGCGCCGCGGCGGTCCGTGCCGCTCTCGAGGCCGCGCCGAAGCGCATCCTCGCCGCCGGCAGCGTGCCGGGCATCCTCGCGACCAGCGTCGACGCGGCCCGGGAGTATCTCGCCTGGGGCTACCGGTTCGTCGCCATCTCGAGCGACATCGGCGTGCTGCTGAAGGGTGCGCGGGAAGCCCTCGCCGCAATCCCGAAATGACGCCGGGGATCGCGCCGCCGATATCAGCGGCCGACGCGATCCCTCCCTCGCCTCAGGTCCCCACCTTCCGCCATGACGGTGCGCCGAGCCCCGGGGTCGCGCCGTGCGTGGGATCGAGCGCGCAGCAAGAGTTGACCAGCATCGGCTTCGCCTCGTAGCGGCGGCCGACATCGTCCGCGGACGGGCGCTCGATGCCGCGGCCGGCGAGATCGGCGATGCGGCGCCGAAGGCCGCGTCATGATCGTACCTTTTGCCTGACCGCCGGACAGATCCCGTCGCGCCCGACGCTGGATGGGGCGCGCGTTGCACCCTGTGCGTTGCTTGCTCGCCCAAGGGCGATCGACCGTGCGGCGGATTGACTCATTCAAAATGATCGTATCATATTTTCAGTACCGGCATCGCCGAGCGCGATCCGTCGGGTGGGGGCCGCGGCCGGAATGGCCGGCGGCGTGAGGTGACGAAGATCAACAGGAGGTGACCATGGGCCTGACTTCAGTCCTGAGGAGCGTGACGCTCTCCGCGACGTTGCTGCTGCCGCTCGCCACGGCGTCGGCGGAGACACCGGTGCCGGCTCCGGGCGAGAGCCCGAAGATCGACCAGATCAAGGAACGCGGTACCCTGCTCGTCGCCGCGATCGGCGAGTTCCCGTGGCTGCCGGAGAACACCACCGGCTCCGGGCCGCAGTTCTCGGGGCCGGCCTGGGTACTGGCCGAGGAATACGCCAAGCGTCTCGGCGTCGAGCTCGAGGTCGTGCCGGTCAGCCACGAGACCAAGGTCCCGATCCTCGCCGCCGGCGGCGCCGACATCACCATCGCCCCGCTCGCGGTGACGCCGCAGCGCCAGGAGGTGGTCGACTTCATCACCTATTCGCAGTCGAGCCTCTGCCTGTTCGGCAAGGGCGACAATCCGAAGATCAAGGACCTCGCGACCGTCGACGATCTCAACAGCGCCGACATCACCATCGCCTACTTCACCGGCACGCCGCCGGAGGCCTGGGCGCCGACGCGCTTCCCCAAGGCGCAGCTGCGTGGCGTCGCCGGCTCCGGCGCCAATGCGCCGGTCGAGGAGATCATGGCCGGGCGCGCCGACGTCGCGCCGATCGACTACGCCGCCTGGCCGACGCTCGCCAAGCAGGTGCCGGGCCTGATCGTCTTCCCGCAGGGCGACGCCTGCCTCCAGAGCCAGGAGATGAAGACCGACATCGGCATCGCCGTCGACAAGGCCGATCCGGCGTTCGTCGCCTACCTCCAGGCCGTCTACGACGAGGTCCAGGACGCGGTGAAGGCGGAGGAGCTGCGCATCCTCAAGAACTGACGCCGGACGAACCGACGCCAGCGATGGCGGACGGGGCACCCTGCCCCGTCCCTCTCCCTCCGCGCGAGACCTCGACCATGGACGTCAACTTCCAGCCGCTCCTCGACAGCTGGGTCTTTCTCCTCCGCGCCATCGGCACGACGATCCTCGTCAGCGTCCTGTCGATGCTGGTCGGCTTCGTCATCGGCGTCGTGGTCGGTGCACTCCGCACCTATGGCGGCCGCCTGGTCAGCGCGCTGCTCGGCTTCTACGTCGACACCATGCGCGCCATCCCGCTCCTGGTCGTGCTGGTCTGGATGTTCTTCGCCTTCCCGATCCTCTTCGGGGTGCGGGTCGATTCCCTCACCGCCGCCGTGGTGGCGCTCGGCCTCCATCTCGGCGCCTATGTCGCCGAGGCGATACGCCCCGGGCTGACCTCGGTGCGTCGTGGCCAGATGAACGCCGCCCTCGCGCTCGGCATGAGCCGGACCCAGGCGATCCGCACCATCATCCTGCCGCAGGCGCTGATCCGCATGCTGCCGCCGCTCGGCTCGCTGTTCACCATCGCCATCAAGGACAGCGCCATCGCCTCGGTGATCGCCGTGCCCGAGCTGCTCCGCCAGTCGCAGACGCTCGCCGGCCAGACCTTCCGGCCGTTCGAGATCTACACCTCGGCGATGTTCGTCTACTTCCTGCTCTGCTACCCCGTGGCCCGGGGCACCGACGCCCTCTACCGGCGGCTCTCGCACCTGGGGTCGTCATGAACCTCCACTGGGACGTCGTCTTCGACAACTGGCGCATCTTCCGCGATGGCGCGCTGCTGACGATCCTCCTCACGATCACCACCATGGCGCTCGCCATTCCCGGCGGCCTCTTCCTCGCATTCCTCCGGCTCAGCCCGGTCCGCGGCCTCAGCCTCGCCGCCACCTGCTTCGTCGAGTTCTTCCGGGCGACCCCGCTCCTCCTCCAGATCTACTGGGTCTACTACGTGCTGCCGGCGGCGTTCGGCATTCAGCTCGACGCGCTGACCACGGCGATCGTCGGGCTCACCTGCAACGTCTCGGCCTTCAACTCGGAGACCTTCCGCGCCGGCATCCTGTCGATCCGGCAGGGGCAGTGGAACGCCGGCCTCGCCCTCGGCATGTCGCGCGGCCAAGTGATGACCCGCATCGTCCTCCCCCAGGCCGTGATGCGGGTGCTGCCGGCACTCGCCTCGACCTGGGTGTCGCTGTTCAAGGACACCTCGCTCGTCGCCATCATCTCGGTGCCCGAGCTCTCCTACGTCTCGCTGAAGCTGCGCGCCGAGACCTACCGGATCCTCGAGGTGCTCACCGCCGTGGCGATCATCTACTGGGTGCTGGGCTACCCCCAGGCCAAGCTCGACGACTGGATCCACCGGCGCTGGAAGGTGGTTGAATGACTTCGGAAGAGCCGATCCTCTCCGCTAGCGACGTCCGCAAGCGCTATGGCGACGTCGTCGCCCTCGACGGCGTCAGCCTCGAGGTCCGCCGCGGCGAGGTCGTGTGCCTGATCGGCCCGAGCGGCTCGGGCAAGTCGACCCTCCTCCGCTGCCTCAATGCGCTGGAGGCGGTCGACGCCGGCACCGTGTCCTTCGAGGGCCGAGATATCCGCGCGACCGCCGACGACGCGCGGCTGGTCCGGCGCCGGATGGGCATGGTGTTCCAGAACTTCGAGCTGTTCCCCCATCTCAACGTCCTCCGGAACCTGACCATCGGGCCGACCACCGTGCTCAAGCTCGACCTCGCCAGGGCCGAGACGCGCGCCCGCGCCCTCCTCGAACGCGTCGGGCTCGCCGACAAGGCAGGCGTGCATCCCTCGGCGCTCTCCGGCGGCCAGCAGCAGCGGGTGGCGATCGCCCGCGCGCTCGCCATGGAGCCGGCGCTGATGCTGTTCGACGAGCCGACCTCGGCGCTCGACCCCGAGACCATCGGCGAGGTGCTGGCGGTGATGAAGGGGCTCGCCGACGACGGCATGACCATGGTGGTCGTCACCCACGAGATGGATTTCGCCCGCCGCGTCGCCGATCGCGTCGTCGTCTTCGACCATGGCCGGATCATCGAGGTCGGGCCGCCGAGCCAGATTTTCGAGGCGCCGCACGCGGCGCGAACCCGCGACTTCCTCAGCCATCTCGGCTGGCACGGCGAGAGCATCGACATCGGAATCAAGGAGCAGAAATGAAGGATCTCGTCATCGACCGGGCCGAAGTCTTCGTGGTCGGTCCGGACACCGAGCGCTACGTCTGGGCCGAGGGCATGAGCGAACAGTTCATGACCAACACCATCGTCCGGCTCACGACCAAAGACGGCGCGGAAGGCATCGCCGGCGCGGCGATGATCAATCCACACAATTTCGACCGCTCCGTCGGCGAGACGCTGCGCTTCATGCTGCCGGACCTCATCGGCCGGAGCGCCCTCGAGCGCGAGGCGGTGTGGGATGCGATGCGCGACCGCGGCACCCCGACCATCCCCCAGGCGCTGTCGCTGATCGACATCGCGCTGTGGGACATGGCGGCAAAGAGTGCCGGCATGCCGCTCTACCAGTTCCTCGGCGGCGCCCGCTCGAAGATCCTGTCCTACGCCTCGACCCCGGGCCTGCCGTCGGTCGAGGAGTACATCGAGTATGTCGAGCGCTGCGCCAGCGAGGGCTACAAGGCGGTGAAGTTCCACTGCTGGTGCGTGCCCGAGCTCGACCTGCCGATGTGCGAGACGCTTCACCGGCATTTCGAGGGCCGAGGCATCGACTTCATGCTCGACGTCGAGCAGCGCTACGATTTCCGCGCGGCGCTCAAGGTCGGCAAGGCCTGCGGCGAGATGGGCTTCGGCTGGTTCGAGGCGCCGCTGCCCGACTTCGACGCCGAGGGCTACCGGCGGCTGACCCGCGACACCGGGGTGCCGATCATCCCGGCCGGCAACTCCTGGCTCAACCTCCAGCAGATCGAGCTCGCGCTGAAGAACGATCTGTGGAGCGCGGCGCGCGTCGACGCCACGATCTGCGGCGGCATCACGCCGCTCCGCAAGATCATGGCGCTGGCAGAGGCGCACACCATGAATGTCGAGATCCAGTGCTGGGGCTACACGCTGACCCAGGCCGCGAATCTCCACGTCATGCTCGCCTATCGCAACTGCACCTATTTCGAGCAGCCGCCCTACGAGGCGTTCGAATACGGCTCCCACGACGTGATCCGCACCGACGGCGCGGGCTATGTCCACGCCCCGCCCGGCGACGGCCTCGGCATCGCCGTCGACTGGCCGGCGATCGAGGCCGCGGCGCTCCTCAAGTACGAGGTGCGATGACGACCGAGCGGCGCCAAGGGTCCGGAGAAACGACTACCGGCCGGCTGCCTGCGCGTGCTAGGGCAGCGCGCATCCCGCCGCGCAGTGCCTCCGTCCCGACGCCCATGAACATCCCTTACGAGAGCGCCGGTTATCCGGCCAATTCCGTTCATGGACGCATCGTCCACCGGATCGGCGCGGACATCGTCGCCGGCCGTGTCCTCCCGGGCGAGCGGCTGCCGCGCGAGGCCGAGCTCATGACCGAGTTCGGCGCGAGCCGCAGCGCCGTCCGCGACGCGGTCAAGGTGCTCGCCTCCAAGGGCCTGGTGAAGACCCGCCAGCGCGGCGGCACCCAGATCTGCGAGCCGCAGCGCTGGAACAGCTTCGACGTCGACATCCTCGCCTGGCGATTCGCGGCCGGCATCGACCTCCGCTTCGTCCAGGACCTCGTCGAGCTGCGCCTCGCCACCGAGCCCTTCGCCGCCCGCCTCGCCGCGATTCGTGCCGAGGGCGAGGACATCGCCCGGATCGCCGCCGCGCTCCAGCACATGAAGGACAGCAGCAGCGACTGGGCCGCCTATGCCAAGGCCGACGGCACCTTCCACATGGCGGTCTTCGCCGCCTCCCACAATCCGTTCTTCGACCGGCTTGGGACGGTGGTCCATGACGTCCTGTCGGCGACCTTCAACGCCGAGCACGCGATCGCGAATCACAGCCTCGCCGAGATGAAGCGCGTCATCGCCGAGGACATCGCGGTTCACGTCCGGCTGTTCGAAGCGATCGCCCAGAAGGACCCGGCCCGCGCCGAGGAGCAGATCCGCGCCATCATCACCTTCGCCCGCGCCAATCTCAGCCGCGCCGTCTCCACGGGCAGAGCCTGAACTGCTCGCGGCTTGCGTCCTCGGGACGATCCATCGGGGATCGTTCGAATGTTCCCCAGAACGATGAGGACGTCTTCCCGCGCAGCGCAGTATTTCTCCAATAATTTCTCACAATTCTTAAATGAACCGGTGCCGACCGGTCACCGGAAGCGGGCGCATAACGGCAAGCTGCACCCACGAAATGGCGGCGGGTGATCGACTCTTTTGCCAAGGCAGACGGCATAGTCCATCATGGACCAAGGCATCTTGCGCCAGATTCCCATGCAAGTCCTCGTGATGAGTGCGGCCAGGACACCGCCAAGCCCGCGATTGCAGCCCCGAACTCGCACCCTGCCACACGGGCCGCGCGACGATAGCCGCCGGCCATTGATCCCGTATGGGATATTGCGCTATTCTCTCCATTACTTAGAATAGCATCGGCCGTGCAACGCACTCCGGCAAATTTCTCGGGAATATTAGGCTACTTTTTCAGTTCTGTTGGCAGCAAATGTTTTATGGCTGAGGGTACATCTCGGCCGGCCGAGTAAGATGATTTCCCGAAGAGGTGTGATATTCGGAGTACAACTCTTGCGAAAGCCAACATAACGACGCCAATCACAGATTGGTCGGATTGAGAGCGAGGAGACCTACGTGCACTTCACACCAAGAGAAATCGACAAGCTGCTGGTCCACATGGCGGCAATGGTCGCGCAGAAGCGGAAGGACCAAGGGCTGAAGCTCAACCACCCCGAGGCTGTCGCTCTCATCGCCGCTTCGGCCCTGGACGGCGCGCGTGCCGGAAAGACCGTCGAAGAGGTCATGGCGCTCGCCGCCAAGGTGGTCACCCGCGACGACGTCATGGATGGCGTGGTCGAGATGATCCCCTACGTCCAGGTCGAGGCGGTCTTCACCGACGGCAGCCGCCTGGTCACCGTCCACAGCCCGATCGTCTAGCCGGAAAGGGACAGCACCATGGCTGACAACAAGAACAAGGCTCCGGCCAAGACCCCGGTCGGCGGCCTCGTCCTCGCCGAAGGCGACATCGAGATCAATGCCGGCTACCCGACGACGACGCTGAAGGTCCGCAACACCGGCGACCGTCCGGTGCAGGTGGGCTCGCACTTCCACTTCTTCGAGGTGAACGCCGCCCTCGAGTTCGACCGCGCCGAGGCCTTCGGCAAGCGGCTCGACATTCCGGCCACCACCGCCCTCCGCTTCGAGCCGGGCGACGAGAAGGAAGTCACGCTCGTTCCCTATCAGGGCAAGCAGCGCGTCAACGGCTTCAACGGCCTCGTCAACGGCTGGGTCGGCGACGAGAGCTACGACGACTATCGCCCGCGTCTCGCCGACGCGCTCGAGCGTGTCGCCAGGTACGGCTTCAAGAACAAGCCGCTCTAGGGCTCGCTCAGGTCAAGGATAGGTATTCGCAATGGCAATGATTTCGCGCAAGCAGTACGCCGACCTGTACGGCCCGACGACGGGTGACAAGATCAGGATCGGCGACACCGATCTCTATATCGAGATCGAGAAGGACCTTCGCATCTATGGCGAAGAGGCGGTCTATGGCGGCGGCAAGACGCTCCGCGACGGCATGGGCTTTGACAACGAGCTGACCAGCGCCGCCGGCGCTCCGGACCTCGTCATCACCAACGTCACGATCGTCGACGGCGTCGCGGGCATCGTCAAGGCCGATGTCGGCATCAAGAACGGCCGCATCTGCGGCATCGGCAAGGCCGGCAACCCGGCGATCATGTCGGGCGTGACGCCGGGCCTCGCGCTCGGGCCGGGTACCGACGCCATCTCCGGCGAGCACATGATCCTCACCGCCGGCGGCATCGACGCCCACGTCCACTACATCTCGCCGCAGCAGGCGCAGGCCGCTCTCTCGAACGGCATCACCACCCTGTTCGGCGGCGGTATCGGTCCGTCCGACGGCACAAACGGCACCACCATCACCCCCGGCACGTGGAACATCGAGATGATGCTCCGCTCGTTCGACGGGTGGCCGGTCAATGCCGGCGTGCTGGGCAAGGGCAACTCCACCGGCCTCGCCCCGCTCGAGGAGCAGATCCGCGCCGGTGCCGCGGGCCTCAAGATCCACGAGGACTGGGGCACGACCCCGGCCGCCATCCGCTCGGCGCTCACCGTCGCCGACGAGTATGACGTCCAGGTCTGCATCCACACCGACACGCTCAACGAGTCCGGGTTCGTCGAGAACACCATCGCCGCCTTCGAGGGTCGCACGATCCACACCTACCACACCGAAGGCGCCGGCGGCGGCCATGCCCCCGACATCATCCGCGTCGCCGGCCTCTCCAACGTCCTGCCGAGCTCGACCAACCCGACCCTGCCCTATGGGATCAACTCCCAGGCAGAGTTGTTCGACATGACGATGATCTGCCACAACCTCAACCCGGGGATCCCGACCGACGTCGCCTTCGCCGAGAGCCGCATCCGGCCCGAGACGATCGCGGCCGAGAACGTGCTCCACGACATGGGGGCGATCTCGATCATTTCCAGCGACAGCCAGGCGATGGGCCGCATCGGCGAGAACTGGATGCGCGCCCTCCAGACGGCGCACCTGATGAAGTCCCGCACCGGCGCCTATGACGGCGACACCTCCGGGAACGACAACGAGCGCGTGCTCCGCTTCGTCTCCAAGGTGACCATCAACCCGGCGATCGCCCAGGGCGTCAGCCACGTGATCGGCTCGGTCGAAGTCGGCAAGATGGCGGACCTGGTGCTCTGGGAGCCGGCCTTCTTCGGCGCCAAGCCGAAGATGGTCATCAAGGGCGGCATGATCTCGTG
>JAEVZM010000187.1 GCA_023392225.1 Pseudomonadota bacterium | reverse complement strand
CTCTGGCCTGGTTGAACACGCGCTGCACGAAAACCTGTCTCACCAATGGCCAGTAGCCATAGGCGTCAGCGACGGCGATGATCTGGTTCATACGCGCCCGGCGTCGTGCGTCCGAAGGCTGCAACGGCCTTCCTGGCAAGGCATCGTCGACATAGCGCGTTATCGCCGTAGTTTCGTATAAGACAAAACCGTCGTGCACCAGCGTAGGCACCCGACCGAACGGGTGCAGCGCCAGATAGTCCGCAGGGATCGTGTCGGCGAACGGATCGATCTCCACGTGGTCCCACGGCACGCCCTTTTCGAGGAGAACCAGCCGCGCAATCCGGAGGTAGACGCTGTAGCGATAGCCGTAGAGCGTCACCCCCATCGCGCGTCAGACCTCGCCCTTGACCACGCCGACGAAGGGCAGCTCGCGGAAGGCGTGGGCCACGTCCATGCCGTAGCCGACGACGAAGAGGTCGGGGCAGGTGAACCCGACATGCTCGGCGGCGATCGGCTGGGCGAGCTTGCCCGGCTTGTCGAGAAGGACCGCGAGGCCGACCCGACGGGCGCCGCGCGACAGCATCAGGTCGCGCGCGAAGGCGAGCGTCCGCCCTGATTCGAGGATGTCGTCGATCAGGATCACGTCGCGCCCGGCGACGTCGGTATCGATGTCGCGAAGCACCGTGACTTCGCCGGCCGAGACCGTGCCGTCGCGGTAGCTCGACAGCGAGATGAACTCGACCTCGGGCGCCATGCCGGCATCGTAGAGGGCGCGGATCAGGTCTGCGGCGAAGACGAAGCTGCCCTTCAGCACCGACACGACCAGCGGGTTCTCGTACCCGGCCGTTGCGATCTCCTTCGCCATCTCGGCATTGCGGGCCGCGATGGTCTCGGGGTCGTAGAGGACCCGGATCGAGCGGCCACGGACCTTGGGCATCAGCGCAGCGCCTCGGCCTGCGGCGCCTCGGGCCCGGCGGAGACCCGCGGGGACAGGGTGACGACGGCGGCAAGGGCCAGGGCGAGGATGGCCACGGTGGCGAAGAGACCGGCCCTGACGCCGCTCCACCGGCGGCGGCGGACCGGGGCGAGGTCGCCTTCGATGGTCAGCGGCGCCTTGCGGACCATCGGCGGCCGGGCGAGGTTGGCGGGGCGGGACTCGTCACCGGGGCGCGACAGCCATGTCGCCGTGCAGCGCGGGCAGCGCACCAGACGACCGGCATCGCCGGCCACTCCAGGCGGCGCGAGCGTCAGCGTCCTGCATTTTGGGCACCGCATCCCATCCCCCGGGAATCGAATCGCATTCGCCTCCGAATCTGCGACCGGAGAAGTTAACGCCTTGGAAACCATAATCCTCGAAGCCGGTCCAGCGGCTTTCGCGGGCGAGTGCCCTGCCCGTGCCTTGTTCCGGCCGCAGATCGTTAACAAGGCCTTAATCCGGGCCTGACACATTCGGCGGGGCGGCAAGGCGCGGACGGCGAGGCACAGGCGACAAGTGATCCGGTTCGAGAACGTGGGGCTGCGATACGGGGTGGGGCCGGAGATTCTCCGCGACCTCAGCTTCGAGATTCGGCCGCGCTCGTTCCAGTTCCTCACCGGCGCCTCGGGGGCCGGCAAGACCTCGTTGATCCGCCTGATCTTCCTGTCGATGAAGCCGACGCGCGGCCTGATCACCGTGTTCAATCGCGACGCCGCCTCGCTCACCAAGACCGAGCTGCCCGCCGTCCGGCGCCGGATAGGCGTGGTGTTCCAGGACTTCCGCCTGCTCGACCACCTGACCACGTTCGAGAACGTCGCGCTGCCGCTGCGCGTTCTCAACAAGGAGGAGGCGAGCTACCGGACCGACGTGGTCGAGCTCCTGCGCTGGGTCGGGCTCGGCGACCGCATGCACGCCTTCCCACCCGTCCTGTCGGGTGGCGAGAAGCAGCGCGCGGCGATCGCCCGGGCGCTGATCTCCAAGCCCGAGATCCTCCTGGCCGACGAGCCCACCGGCAATGTCGACCCGCCGCTCGCCCGCCGCCTCATGCGTCTCTTCGTCGAGCTCAACCGGCTCGGCACGTCGGTGGTGATCGCCACCCATGACATCAACCTGATGAACCAGTTCAATGCACGGCGTCTCGTCATCGAGGAAGGTCGCCTCACCGTCTACGAGTGAGGCTGCCGACCGAGCCCATCAGTACCAGGTGGCTGCCTATCGCCGGCAGTCGCGGCTTGCCGTGCGCAAGCCGTCGCAGCTCATTCCCGAGAGCACGGTCGCCGGGAACGCGCTCACCGTCGTTGTCGCGATCATGTGCTTCCTCGCCTGCCTGACCCTCGGCTCGGTGACGCTCGTCCGCGATGCGTCGCGCGACTGGCAGGGCGATATCCTCCGCGAGATCACCATCCAGGTCCGGCCGATGGACAATCTCGACACCGATGCCGAGGCTGCCAAGGCGGCGACGGTGGCCCGCCTGTTGCCGGGCATCTCCAGCGCCGAGGTGGTGTCGCGGGAGGAGAGCGAAGCGCTGCTCGAGCCCTGGCTCGGCACCGGCCTCGACCTCAGCGACCTGCCGGTGCCGCGGCTTGTCGTCGTGCGTCTGTCCGACCCGTCCCTCGTCGATCTCGCCGACGTCGAGAGCCGGCTCAAGGCGCAGGTGCCAGGGGCGAGTCTCGACGACCACCGGGCCTGGACCTCACGCATCGAGACCATGGCGGACGTCAGCGTGCTGGTCGGCCTCGCCATCCTCGGGCTGGTCTTCCTCGCCACCGTCCTCAGCGTGGTCTTCGCCACCCGCGGGGCGATGGCGGGCAATCGCGACGTGGTCTCGGTGCTCCACTTCGTCGGCGCCGAGGACGGCTACATAGCCCGCGAGTTCCAGCGGCATTTCCTGCTGCTCGGGCTGCGCGGCGGGCTGATCGGCGCCGGCGCCGCCGCGCTGATCTTCCTCATCCTCGGCTTCGTGCTGGGACCCTCGGTCGATGCGGGCAATGGCGAGCAGATGTCGGCGCTCTTCGGTCGTTTTGCGGTCGGGCCGATCGGCTATCTCGGGGCGCTCGGCATCGCCTTCCTGATCGCGGTGATGACCGCGGTCACCTCGCGCCTCACCGTGTACCGCTATCTGGCCGAGACGGATTGATGCAGGGCTTCGCCGGAGCGCCCGATATGCGCTACCTGATAGGCTGCGAGTCGCGGCCGCCGATGCCGCGCACCACCAGAGACTGAACTGCCGGCCATGTCACGACGCCGCCGACCTCTTCGCAGACTGATGCTCGCCATCCTCGGCGCGACCGCGGTCGGCGTCGCCGTCGGCTTCATCGCCTTCGCCGAATCGGTGATTCGCACCGGGCCGCCCGAAGATCCCCGTGCCGACGGCATCGTCGTGTTCACCGGCGGTACGGCGCGGATCGACGGTGCCATGGCGCTGCTCGCCGAGGGGCGGGCCCAGCGGCTGCTCATCTCGGGGGTGAACCCGAATGTCAGCCGCGACGTGATTGCCGACATGGTGGGCGAGGCGCTCCGCCCGCAGCTCGATTGCTGCGTCGACATCGACCACGCCCGCGACACGGTAGAGAATGCCAGCTCCGCCGGGCGCTGGGCCTCGAACCTCTCCTTCTCGTCGCTGATCGTGGTGACCAGCGGCTACCACATGCCCCGCAGCATGGCCGAGCTCGCGAGCGCCATGCCCGGCGTGCGGCTGATCGCCTTCCCGGTCGCCAATCCCGATCTCGACCTCGAGGGCTGGTGGCGAAATCCGACGGCCTTCAGCCTCCTGGCGCGCGAATATGGCAAGTACCTCGCCGCCGAGGCGCGGCTGCTCCTCCGGCCGCGCACCGCCAGCGCCGCCGACGCACGCTGATCGGCCGCGCCCGTGCTTGTCGCCATCCGCTCGACGCTGTTCACAGGGGCGTTCTTCGTTGCCACGGCGATCCTGTCGATCCTCGGCGCGCCGGTCTTTCTCCTCGCCCCGCAGCGGGTCGCGGTCGGCTACACGCAGCTATGGGGCCTCGTCTGCCGCGCGCTGCTGAGGGGCCTTGCCGGAATCCGGGTGGAGATCCGCGGCCGGGAGCACATTCCGCAAGGCGCCGCGCTGGTCGCGGCCAAGCACCAGTCCGCCTTCGAGACCTTCGCGCTCCTGCCGCTCCTGCCCTATCCGGCCATGGTGATGAAGCCCGAGCTCGGCCGGATTCCGCTGTTTGGTTTCTACAGCCGAGTCTCCGGCATGATCCTCGTCGACCGCCGGAAGGGGGCGACCGCGCTCCGCGAGATGACGGCTCAGGCCAAGCGCGAGGCGGCGAAGGGCCGTCCGGTGGTCATCTTCCCCGAAGGGACTCGCCGTACGCCGGGTGCGCCGCCTGCTTACCAGCCCGGCGTCGCCCTGCTTTACAAGGGGCTCGGCCTGCCCTGCGTCCCGGTGGCCCTCGATTCCGGGTTGTTCTGGCCGCGCCGGAGCTTCCGGAAATATCCCGGCACGATCGTCGTCGAGTTCCTGCCGCCGATTCCCCCGGGGCTCGATTCGAAGACCTTCCTCGCCCGCCTCGAGGCAGCGATCGAGGGCGGCTCCGACCGCCTGCTTGCGGAGGCCGCGGCGTCCGCCAACCCTCCGCCGCTGCCGGAGGAGGCGAAGGCAAGGCTCGCGGTCCTGTCGGCACCGTAGGGCGGCAGTTGGCTCAGCCTGCCCTGCGCTCGGCGAGCAGTGCCGCCGCGACCTTCTCGAGAAGCACGTCGCGGAAGCCGAGGCTCTCGAGGTGGCGGACGGTGTTGATCACGTAGTCGGCATTGGCGCCCGACTTGCCGTGGCTGTCCCGGACATGGGCGAGGATCGACTCCGGCGAGAGGCGGCCGGCATACTGCCCATGGTGGCGGTCGACGACATAGGTCAGGGCTTGCACCGCGTCGTGGCCGGGGGTGTCGAGCCGCACCGGCCGCCAGACCTCGCGATAGACGTTGGTCACCAGCTCGCGCTCGCGGAGATAGCCGATCACCGCGTCACGATTCCGCCCGGCGATGCGGTAGGCCACCCCGCGGCAGGAGCCGCCCCGGTCCAGCCCGAGCACGAGGCCGGGATGCTCGCGGGTGCCACGGTGGACATGGGACCACACGCAGAGGCTCCGCCGGGCGCCGGAGAGGTGCGCCGTCACCGATTCGACGTGGTCGAAGCCGGGCCGCCACATCAGAGAGCCGTAGGCGAAGACCCAGAAGTCGGACATCGTGGCGCGCCCGGTGGCCGGGCTCCCCGGGTTATGCGGAAGGCTTCTCAGCGTGTTCGGGCGCTTCGCCCTCGCCCTTGCCGTGGGGGCGGCCGAAGTCCGCGATCGCCGTCTCCTGCCCGGCGGCTATGATGCCGCGCCGGATGGCGCGCGTCCGCGTGAACAGCTCGAACAGCTTGTCGCCCTCGCCATAGCGGATGTTGCGCTGGAGTGCCGTCAGGTCCTCGGTGAAGCGTCCCAGCATCTCGAGCACGGCGTCCCGGTTGTTGAGGAACACGTCGCGCCACATGGTCGGGTCGGACGAGGCGATGCGGGTGAAGTCGCGGAAGCCGCCGGCCGAGAACTTCATCACCTCGGACTGGGTGACGGTCTCGAGGTCGGCGGCGGTGCCGACGATGTTGTAGGCGATGAGGTGCGGCACGTGGCTGGTAATGGCGAGCACGAGGTCGTGGTGCTCGGGCGTCATGGTCTCGACATTGGCGCCGAGGCTCTCCCAGAACGCCTTGAACCGCGCCACGGCGTCGGCGTCGGTTCCGGGCGGCGGCGTCAGGATCGTCCAGCGGTTGTCGAACAGCGCCGCGAAGCCGGCATCGGGACCGGAATACTCGGTGCCCGCCACCGGGTGGGCGGGGACGAAGTGCACGCCCTCGGGGATATGCGGCGCCATCTGCGCCACCACCGAGGCCTTGACCGAGCCGACGTCGGAAATGATCGCGCCCGGCTTGAGCGCCGGGGCGATGGCCTCCGTCGTCGCGCCCGAGGCGCCGACCGGGATCGAGAGGATCACCGCGTCTGCATCGCGGACCGCATCGACCGCATCGGCGTGATAGCTGTCGCCGAGGCCGAGCGCCTCGGCGCGCTGCAGCGTCGCCGGCGTCCGGCTGTGGATCGCAATGTGGCCGGCGGCACCGGCGCGTCGCGTCGCATGGGCGATCGAAGAGCCGATCAGGCCGATGCCGATCAGGGCGAGCCGGGGGAAGGCAGGCGAGTCCGTCATGATCCTGCGCCCATGAAAGCGGTCAGGGCGGCGATGGCCGCCTCGTTCGACTCGGCCGGGCCGATGGTCATGCGCAGCGCATCCGGTAGGCCATAGGCCTCGACCCGGCGCAGCACGATGCCGCGCGCAAACAGGTAGGCGTCGGCGTCGGCCGCGGTCCGGCCCGGCGTCGTCGGGAAGTGGATGAGGATGAAGTTGCCGACGCTCGGGGTCACCGTCAGCCCGAGCGCAGCCAGCGCCTCCGTCACTTTCGGCAGCCACAGCGCGTTGTGGGCGACGGCCTTGTCGAGATGGGTGCGGTCGGCCATCGCGGCGGCACCGGCGGCGAGCGCCGGCCCGGAGACGTTGAAGGGCCCCCTGATCCGGTTGAGCGCGTCGACGATGGCGGCGGGGCCATAGCACCAGCCGATGCGGAGCGCGGCGAGACCGTGGATCTTCGAGAAGGTCCGGGTCATCACCGTGTTGTCGGTGGTGGCGGCGAGCTCGATACCGCTCTCGTAGTCGTTCCGCTGCACGTACTCGGCATAGGCGGCGTCGAGCACCAGCACCACGTCCGCCGGAAGGCCGGCGCGCAGGCGCTTCACCTCGTCGAACGGGATGTAGGTGCCGGTCGGGTTGTTCGGGTTGGCGACGTAGACGATGCGCGTCCGCTCGGTCACCCGCGACAGGATCGCGTCGACGTCGGTGGCCAGTCCCGTTTCCGGGGCGACGACGGGCACGCCGCCCGCCGCGCGGATGGCGATCGGGTAGATGGCGAAGCCGTGCTCCGTGTAGATTCCCTCGTCGCCCGCACCGACATAGGCATGGGCGAGCAAGAACAGGAGGTCGTCGGAGCCGGCGCCGCAGACGATGCGCTCGGGATTGAGGCCGTAGGTCGCGCCGATCGCCTGGCGGAGCGCGTGCTGCGCGCCGTCGGGATAGACGTCGAGCCGGGTGGCGGCTTCCCGGTAGGCGGCGAGGGCGGCAGGGCTTGGCCCCATCGGCGTCTCGTTCGATGACAGCTTGTGCAGGCGCACGCCTTCGGGCGCCTTCGAACGGCCCGGCACATAGGCGGCGATGTCGAGCACGCCAGGCCGCGGGGCCGGGCGGGCGGGTCTCTGGGTCATGGCCGTGAGGGTCCCACTGGAAGCGGGGCATTCATAGGCAAGCCCCGGGCCGAAATCAAAGAAAACGTTGACAGGGGTAGGGGCGCGCACCTAGCAAATTCCTCGGATACATGACAATGCCAACCTCAATCGATACGGCCCCATCCCAGCGCGCTTCGGCCCCTCGGCCGGGCGACGCGCACGATCAGGCCGATCATCCGGCGAGTCTCGTCGCGCGCTTCGGCCCCGACGAGCCGCTTCTGCTCGACTCCGGGCGCCGCCTCGATCATCTCCAGATCGCCTACCAGACCTGCGGCACGCTGAACGCCGACAAGTCGAACGCCATCCTGGTGTGCCATGCGCTCACCGGCGACCAGCATGTCGCCAGCCCCCACCCGGTCACCGGCAAGCCGGGCTGGTGGAGCGACATGGTAGGCTCGGGCAAGCCGATCGACACCGACCGCTATTTCGTCATCTGCTCGAACGTGCTCGGCAGCTGCATGGGCACCACCGGCCCCGCCTCGGTCAATCCAGAGACCGGGGAGGCCTGGGGGCTCGACCTGCCGGTGATCACGATACGCGACATGGTCCGCGCCCAGGCCAAGCTGCTCGACCGGCTGGGCATCGACACGCTGTTCTCGGTGGCCGGCGGCTCGATGGGTGGCATGCAGGTGCTGCAGTGGGCGGCGACCTATCCAGACCGGGTATTCTCGGCGCTGCCAATTGCAATGGCCGCGCGGCATTCGTCGCAGAACATCGCGTTCCACGAGGTCGGCCGGCAGGCCGTCATGGCCGATCCCGACTGGCGCGGCGGCCGCTACCTCCGCGAAGGTACCAGCCCCAAGAAAGGGCTCGCGGTCGCGCGCATGGCGGCCCACATCACCTATCTCTCGGACGATGCGCTGCACCGGAAGTTCGGCCGCAATCTCCAGGACCGAGACAAGCCGACCTTCGGCTTCGACGCCGACTTCCAGATCGAATCCTACC
>JAEVZM010000175.1 GCA_023392225.1 Pseudomonadota bacterium | reverse complement strand
GTGCCAGCTCGGCGCTCGCCGCCGCGGCCGCGGGTGCCTCCCGCCGCGCCGGCGGCAGCCCCATGTGCGAGACGACGAGGCGGCAGTTCGGCGCGGCCTCGGCGATCGCCGCGAGGGCCGCCACCTGTCGGAGGCCGACGTTGAACGAGACGATCGCGGCGTCGCCGTCGAGCACGCGCCATGGCCCGGGATCCCGGGAGGCGAGCGCGGCGACCGCGTCGTCGTTCGGCAGGTACACCGCGAGCCCGGCGTGTCCTGCTCCCAGCAGCCTCGAGACGTCGTCCCCCGTCGGCATCGCCTCGGGTGCGACGTAGGCAAGCGTCGCCATCCACGGGCGGGTCGCCGCGAGCTTGCGGATATAGGCGTTGTTGTCGGGATCGATGCCCTGGCCCTCGTAGCCGACGACGAGCCCGGCGGCGATGTCGTGCCGGGCGCGGAAGGCTTCGTAGACCTCGAGATCGCCGCCGGTCAGCGCACGTCCATAGACACCCGGAAAGCCATTCCGGAAAAGGTGGAGATGAGCGTCGGCAAGGGGCATTGCGTCGGGTGTCCTCCGGTCGGCCGCGAGCGGATGGCGATGACGGCCGCTGCCTGTCCTAGTGTCCGTGCATCGGAAGACACCGCCAAGGCAACGTGCTTACAGGCTGGTGCGGCGGAGAGGAAGGCACCGGCGAGAGAGCGCGCGTCCGCGCTCGCCCTACGCCCGGATGACCGCGCCGGTCGCGGAGGGGACTTTCCCTTGGCCGATTTCTTGCCTAAGGCAGGGGCGGGGCACAATCCGCGGCAGGCGGTTGCCGCTGCAGCTTCCTGGCGGCCGAGGCCGGGACCATCTCCATTCCGGGTCGTCGTCCTTCGGCCGCGGACGATCAGGGCGCGTGCGATGAACGGGACTGCGATCGAGCTCACCGGCCTGGTCACGTTCACCATAGCCATTCTCGTCTACTTCGCCGGTGCCGGCCTCAACCGCATCATTCCGCCGCTGGCGTCCTGGAATATCCCCGAGGCGGTGACCGGCGGCCTGCTGGCCGCCGTGGTGACCCTTGCCGCATTCCGCATCTTCGATGCCACCATCATCTTCGATCTCGAGGCACGGGACCTTCTGCTGCTCTATTTCTTCACCGGCATCGGTCTCAACGCGCGGCTCTCCGACCTCGCGGCCGGCGGCAAGCCGCTCGTCATCCTGATCGTGCTCACGGTCGTCTATCTGTTCATCCAGAACCTCATCGCGGTGGGCTCGGTCGCCGCCCTTGGCCTCCCGGACGGCCTCGGCCCTCTCCTCGGGTCGGTGTCGCTGGTCGGCGGCCACGGCACGACCATCGCCTGGGCACCGATCATCGCCAAGCGCTTCGATCTCTACGGAGCAATGGAGGTCGGGATCGCCTCCGCCACGCTCGGCCTGATCATGGCGAGCCTGATGGGCGGGCCGATCGCCGGCTTCCTGATCAGGCGACATCGCCTGCAGGGGCCGAAGCAGAGCGACCCGGTCGTCGGCATCTCGGACACGGCGAAGGGCACCGAGGCCGACAAGATCAGCCACGTCAGCATCCTGTCGACGGTGCTGGTCCTGAATATCGCGATCGTGGTTGGTATCGCGCTCGAGGAGCTGCTCGAGGAGGCGGCCATCAAGCTGCCGCTGTTCGTGCTCTGCCTGTTGTCGGCGATCGTCCTCACCAACACGGTGCCGCGGCTGGCGCCGCGCCTGCCATGGCCGACGCGGACCCGGGCGCTGGCCCTGGTGTCGGACCTGTCGCTCAACGTCTTCCTCGCGATGTCGCTGATGAGCATGCAGCTTTGGGCGCTGGGCGGACTGGGGCTGGCCCTGCTCGTCGTGCTGGCGCTGCAGGCGCTGGCGGCCGTGCTCTACATCCTGTTCGTGGTGTTTCCGGCGATGGGACGCGACTACCAGTCGGCCGTGCTCGCCTCGGGCTTCACCGGCATCAGCCTCGGCGCCACGCCCACGGCGATCGCCAACATGACCGCGGTGACCAAGCTCCATGGCCCGGCGCCGACCGCGTTCATCATCCTGCCGCTGGTCTCGGCCTTCTTCATCGACATCTTCAACGCACTGGTCATCGGCTTCATGGTCCAGTGAGCGGACCGGCCGCTCATGCGGGAAGCAGGCGCGGCAGATGGGTCCGCTGCTTCGCGAGATCGAGAGCGTCGGCGAACGGCTTGGGAACGCCGAGATAGTAGCCCTGCGCCTCGGTGCACCCGGCGTGCCGGGCGGCCTCGAACTGCGCGAGCGTCTCGATGCCTTCGGCGGTCGTGGTCTTGCCGAGGCGCTCGGCCAGCGCCGCGACCGCCTGGACGATGGCCGCACTGTCGTCGCGCCGCGTCATCTCGTCGACGAAGGAGCGGTCGATCTTGACCTTGTCGAGCGGGAAGCGGACCAGGTGGCTGAGGCTCGAATAGCCCGTGCCGAAATCGTCGAGGACGATCCGCGCCCCGGCCGCCCGCAGCAGATGCAGGGTGTTGAGGTTGCGCTCGTCATTGGCGAAGAGCGCGGTCTCGGTGATCTCGAGCTCAAGCCGGCCGGGCGCGATGTGATGCTCGCTGATCGCGCGGCGGACGGAGGTGATGACGTTGCTGAGGGCGAATTCGACCGCGGAGAGGTTCACCGCCACCCTTAGATCGTCCGGCAGTTGCGTCATGTCCCGGCAGGCCTGATCGAGGACCCAGTTGCCGATGTCCACGATGAGCCCGGAATCCTCGGCGATCGGTACGAAGGTCGCAGGGCTGACCAGCCCCCGTTTCGGATGGCGCCAGCGTAGGAGCGCCTCGAAGCCGGTGAGCTGCCCGGTGGTGAAGGCATAGATCGGCTGGTAGGCCAGCTCGAACTGCCCCTCGTCCAGAGCACGGCGCAGGTCCGCCTCCAGCTCCAGCCGGAGCCGGAGGGCTGCCTCCATCTCCGGCGCGAACACGCAGTAGGTGCTCCGTCCCCGGGCCTTTGCCTGATACAGCGCGACATCGGCCTGCTTGAACAGGTCGTCGGCATTCGGCTTGCCAGGGCCGGCGATCGCGATGCCGATGCTCGAGCTGATGGCAATGGCGTGGCCGTGGATCGAGTAAGGCTCGCTGAGATGCCCGATGATCAGGCGGCTCAGCCTTTCGACCTGTCCGGAATCGCTCACCGGCCGGTATAGGACCGCGAACTCGTCGCCGCCGAGGCGCGCCACGATCGACGATTTGGGGACGCAATCGCCAAGCCGTCTGGCGACCATGCGCAGCAGCGCATCGCCGACCGGATGGCCGAGCGCGTCGTTCACGTCCTTGAAGCGGTCGAGGTCGAGATAGAGCAGCGCCAACGACGTCGCCTCGTCCCTTGGCTCTTCCAGCGCGCCCTCGATGCTGGCGCGGAAGTGGATCCGGTTCGGCAGTCCGGTGAGGTCGTCGTGGTGCGCGAGGTAGCGGATCTGGGCCTCGCGCTCAGTCAATGCCGCATTCTGGCGCTGCGCCTCCTCCGCCGCCTGATTGGCGCGGGTGTTCGCCTCGCCGAGCTCGGCCAGCATCGCCTTGGGCGCGGTGATGTCGGTCCGGATTCCGACGACGCCGCCATCGGCGGTGCGCCGCTCCTTCTTCAGCACCCAGCGGCCGTCGGGCAGCTGCCGCTCCCACGAGCCGGTTCCCGTCTGGTGACGGCTGACGATCCGGGCGACCGTCGTCTCCGCATCCTCACCGGGCTCGTGGTGCTGGCCGGCGGCAACCTCCGCCCGGACGATGTCCTCGTAGCGCACGCCGGGCTCGAGCATGTCCTCGATGACCGGACTGAGATTCTTGTAGCCCTGGTTGCAGGTGACGAGGCGGTCCTCCTCGTCCCACATGGCGAAGCCGTCCGACATCGCGTCGATGGCGTTCACCAGCACCAGGGCGGCACGGCTGCGCTCGGCCTCGGAGCGCTCGCGCTGGCGCAGCGCGAGCAGGAGCACCATGGCGAAGGCGACGAGCATGAACGCGCCGGCAAGACTGGCGGCGACAATCCGGTCGCGGTCCTTCAACCATTCCTTGAGCATCGCGTCGCGGTTCGCGACCAGCACGACGTCGATGTCATCGAAGAGCGATGCCCGGCTGACGACCAGGGTGGCGCTCGCTTCGTCCTTGCCGCTCACCTCGATCGCCTTGCCGTCGGCCGAGCCGGATCCCAGCGGCGACGGCCGCGTCGTCCCGGTCCCGATCTCGTCATGAGGAAGTGCGGCGATCAACTGCCCGTCGGGGCGCTCGAGCAGGAGCTCGACATTGAGGTCGACTCCGGTCTCGGCCAGCAGTTCCATCAGGGTGCGGAGCGGAACCTCGGCGAGTGCGGTCACGCCGTCCCAGCCGGGAAGTGCGCGGGCGACATAGGCCGACCACTCGCCCGTGTTGTCGTTGCGGACCGGGCCGATGAGCTTGGTGGGCGTGTCCGGGAGGGACGCGACGTCGAAAGGCAGGGGGAGGTCGGCGCCCCGGGGCCGTGCGGAGGCGAGAACCTTGCCGTCGGCATCGACCAAGAGCAGGTCACGATAGGCGAGCGTCTGAAAATTCAGACCGCGGAGCAGCTCGCTGGCGATGATGGGGGTCGACGGCGACGCATGGGCCGCAGAGAACAGGGTCGGCAGGCTGGCGAGGGCGCCATGGACCTGCAGGAGCTGTCGGTTCAGCGCATTCTCGACCTCCCGGGCAGAACGCTCCAGCGACGTCTTGGCCGTGACCACGGCAGCGCGCTCGGGCTGGGTGACAATCTGCAGAATCCCGCCTCCGACCAAACAGAGGAGAATGACGGTCGCAGCGATGATCGACAGCTTGAGGCGGTACCAATTCATAATTCACGGCGATGGGTGCGAGTGAGAGGACTCCGTTCCGATGGTGATGCCCGTGGCAGCTGCCAGGTGCGTGTTCCAGGCCGACGCGCAGGCCTTGCCGCATCGCATGACCCAGTGGGGCAGCACGACATCCTTGTGAAGCTGCGTGCGGCGCGCCTCGTCCGCCGTCGCGTTGACCAGAGTCATCGGCCGTTTGGGCGGCTCCAGGCATGATGTGGCGCCGATGTCGCAGGCGAGGCCGCGGTCGGTGTCCGCGGAGGCCTGGGCCCAGATGCGGATCTCGAGGTCATGGACTCCGTCGGCGATGATCTGGCGGAGGTCGGGGGGCAGCGCTTCCCAGGCAGCGAGATTGGCGCCGAAGGCCGACAGGCCCCAACTGATCGCCATGCCGTGGATGTGGGTGGTCACGTCCGGGAGGCCGATCTCGTAGCCGCTGAGCGTCCCGGTGATGGCGCAATCGGCGACGTCTTCCCGCAACGCCCGGACCATGTCCGCAAAGGGCACGATGACCGGAATTGCGCCGAGGGCGCTCATCAGCTCGGATTGGCCGACTGCCGATGTCCTCACGCGTCGCCCCTTGAGGTCATCGAGGCCCGAGAAAGGGTCACGGCAGAAGAGCACCTGGGCCGGATAGACGTAAACCCCGAGCAGCACGATGTCGTATCGATCAAGGAGCAGCTTGCGCAGGTGCTCGCGGTAGAGTGCGACGGTCCGGCGCAGGGACTCCATGTCGGGATTGAGCAGCGGCAGGTCCGGCGCATCGAGCTCGGGCTCGTCCGGGGAGACGACGCTGAGCAGCGCCGTGCCGAAGGGCACCACACCGAGGCGGATGAGCTGCAGCATCTCCTGGGCACGGAGCCCGCCGGTGTCGAAAGGGCGGACGGTGGCGACGATGCGCCCGTTCGAGCGCTCGGTGATCTCGGTCTCCCAGAACGGCCTTTCGAGCTTGGAGAACTGGGTCACCGCAGCAAGACCGCCGACGATGGACAGCCTGACGGCATCGCTTGATGCGGCGGTGTCCTCAGCCGCATGCACGGTCGCGGTGAGCACGGTGCCCAGTGCGAGCATCGCTGACATCACCAGAACTGCGACACCTGATCTCGCCTGCTTTCGCCAGTCCTGCTGAGCTGGCATGCACTTGCCTCGGGTCACTCCAGATATCAGCAGACTAGTTCTGTTTCGAACGACTTCAAAGAGGCGTGTTTCCCGCGGCAGGCCCGCCGCCCCGTAGCATCCACAATTTTGCATGCAATGCGCGGCAGGCAGCCTGGTTCCGCCACTGTCCTGTCGTCGCCGTGCTTTTCAACGCCGGAGAGCGGCGGCTTCCTCTGGTCCGATGACGGCGAAGCGGGTGCGGTAGGTGCGGGTCTCGCCGGGAGCGAGGACGATCAGTGCGCCGGCGCGGGCGACCTCGGCACGGCCGAAGCCGTTGGTGCAGGGCTCGATCCCAACCGCATACTGGCCTTCGCCCATCATGCGCCATTCGATGTAGTTCGGCAGGGCGCGGTGGTCGTAGCGCACGCTGAGGCCGGTGCCACCGAACAGGCGCGGGTTGTAGATCGCCACCTCGACCATGCCGTCGGCGTCCGGCGTCATGCGGTGCTCGAACGTCTGCTGCACCCAGTTCGGCTGGGGCGGGATGAACCGCGACCAGCTCGCCGGGTCGTCGACGTCGGCCTCGCCGAACAGGAGCCGCGGTGGTCCGGCAACCGGGGCGATCAGCTCGGCGCCGTCGTCGACCAGCGGGTAGCCGGCGTTGATGTGGTAGAGCAGCATGTGCTCGACCGGCAGGAAGCCGCGGTTCTCGACCACGTCCTCCATCGTCACCCACGCGCCGCCGAGCTCGCTGCGATAGGTGCGCGTCATCACCAGGTTCTCGCCGTAGGTTTGGGCCTGGGTGATCCGGCCGACCGCCTCGAGGATGCAGCGCCCATCCTCCCAACGCTCGCCGAAGCTGACCAGCTCGGCAGGTATCAGCGCGGCGCGGTCGTGGACGCCGTAGCGCTCGGTGGGGCGGGCGGGGAAATTGTAGTGGGCGACCGAGGTCTCCTCGGGATTGCCGATGTGGATCAGGCCGCAGGTGTTGTTGAAGCCGCCGAGCCCGGCGCGGAGCCAGCCGAAGCCGGTCTGGTCCTCGAAGTACCAGGGAGCCGGCATCAGCGTCGGCGGCATCCAGGCCAGCGAAGCGCCGCGATAGGCGGCGCGGCCGATGTCGAAGCCGCGGTCGACGCCAATCTCGAAATCGAAGCCGGTGCCGGTGCGGAACTCGATGAGGCGAACGCCCCGCGACGGGCCGTTGTCGGAGCTGAGCAGGCGCACGCCACCGATCTGGGAGATGTGGCCGATCCGGCGGCGCAGCGCGTCGGCCGTCAGGCGTGAACCGAAGAGATCCATGAGTCCTCCCATATGTTATCGGTATCATAGCGGCGCGACGATGATTCACGCAACGCGGCGCTTTGCAGCTATTGTCCCGCAGGACGACAGCGCGGGGGAACCTTGGCGACGACGAAGAAGACTGCCCGGGTCGGGTTTGGGGCGACCATGGCCGAGGTCGCCGCGCTCGCCGGCGTGACCAAGATGACGGTGTCGCGGGTCGTGCGGCAGCCGGAGAAGGTCAACCCCGAGACCCGCCGCCGGGTGAACGAGGCGATGACCACGCTCGGCTACGTGCCCAACCGGCTGGCCGGCAGCCTGACCGCGGGCTCGACCGGGCTGGTCGCGGCAATCGTGCCGACGCTGCGCCACTCGCTGTTTGCCGACACGCTGGAGGGCCTCTCCGATGTCCTGTCGGAGGCGGGGCTGGGGCTGTTCGTGTCGTCGAGCAGCTACCGCACCGACGTTGAGGAGAGCCAGATCCGCTCGATCCTCGAGCGGCGGCCTGATGCGATCGTGCTGACCGGTCTCACCCACACCAAGGCGGCCCGGCAGCTGCTTCGCGGGTTCCGCATTCCGGTGGTCGAAACCTGGGAGACCGGGGAGGAGCCGGTGGACATGGCGGTGGGCTATTCCAACCGCGAGGCGGCGCACGCCATGACCGCCGAGCTGATCCGCTCCGGCTACCGGCGGATCGCCTTCGTCAACGGCCCGATGGAGAGCAACGAGCGCGCCCGCCACCGCGCCGAGGGCTACAGCACGGCGATGGCGGAGGCGGGGCTTCCGGCCCCGCCGATTCACGTCGTCGTCGACGAGGCGGCGATCCGGCTAGAAACCGGCGCCAAGGCGATCCGCGTGCTGAGCCAACAGGCCGACATCGACGCGGTGTTCTTCACCAGCGACGTCTACGCGGTCGGCGCGATCCTCGCCTGCCGCGAGCTCGGCATCGACGTGCCGGGGCAGATGGGCATCGCCGGCTTCCACGACCTCGAGATCGGCCGGGTGGTGTCGCCGACACTCACCACGGTGCGGGTGCCGGCCATGGAGATGGGCCAGAAGGCCGGCCACATGATCCTCGCCCGCCTCGCCGGCAAGCGTCTGCCGAAGCGCCGCCAGGACCTCGGCTTCAGCATCATCAGCCGCGAGAGCACCCGGCGCGGCCAGCGATAGGGCAGGCGTCTTCCGGATGGCGCGGTATCGAAAAATCCGGACGCGGCTGGTTGACTCAGCGTAAGTTACCGGTAACATACTCGATATCCGATGCAGCATCGGATCGAAGCGCCGTAGATGCACATGCCGGCGCACAGGGAGGAGACATTGATGCTCAGGACATTCCTGGCGGCCGCCGGCGCGGCTGCCATCGCGACGACGTGTGCCCAGGCGGCCGACCAGCCGACCATCGGGCTGATCCAGATCGACCTGTCCAACCCGTTCCATCTCGGCGAGGTGGAGGGCGCCAAGGAGGCGGCGCGCCGGGCCGGGTTCGATCTCGTCGTCACCAGCGGCGAGGGCGACGTCACCAAGCAGATCCAGGCGATGGAGAACCTGATCAACCAGGGCGTCGACGCGATCTCGATCAACTTCATCGATGCCGCCGCCTTCGGCCCGACGATGCTCAAGGCCGAGGCCGCCGGAATCCCGGTGATCTGCCTGCATTCGAACATCGACGGCTGCGCTGCGACCCTCGGCTTCGACGAGCGCTATACCGGCCGGATCGTCGGCGAGTACGCCGTCGAGTTGCTCAAGGGCCGTTACGACGGCGCAGTCAAGGGACAGGTCGCCAATCTCCAGGGCCTGCTTGGCCAGGGCCTCAACACCGATCGCTCGGGTGGCTTCACCGACGTGATGGAGGCCTATCCCGACGTGACCGTGGTCGCACAGGAGCCGACCGGCTGGGACCCGACCAAGGCGGTGTCGATCACCGAGAACTGGATGACCGCCTATCCGGACCTCGACCTGATCTACGGCAACAGCGACAGCCTCACCGTGCCCGCCGCGGGCGTCATCGAGCGCGCCGGCAAGCAGGATCAGGTGATGCTGGTCTCGGTCGACGGCACCGAGCCCGGCCTCACCGCGGTCAAGGACGGCACCATGAAGAGCACGGTGCTGCTCGCACCGCAGTATTCGGGCTTCTGGAAGGCGTACTTCCCTTACCTCGTCGCAACCGGCAAGGACGACCGCGACGAGGTGCTGATCAAGGGCGTACTGGTGACGGGCGACAACGTCGACGCGGCGCTAAAGCTCGCCGGCGACCAGGTCTCGGCGATCGAGACGTTCCCCTTCGAGAAGCCGCTCGCCGACATCGTCGCCACCTACTGAGGCCAAAGGACAGGATATGCTCCCCGCGCGGCCTGCTGCGCGGGGAGATCTCCCGGGACGCCGTCATGACATCCGCATCCATGTCGCCCGCCGCCACTGCCGCACCGCCACAGCTCTCGCTCCGCGGGCTCGGCAGGCGCTTCCCCGGCGTGGTGGCGCTCGACGATGTCTCGCTCGACCTCGCGGCCGGCGAGGTCCACGGGCTGGTCGGCCAGAACGGCGCCGGCAAGTCGACGCTGATCAACATCCTGTCGGGCATGCTGACGCCCGACGCCGGTACCATCCGCATCGGCGGCGCGCCGGTGACGATCCGCGACCCGCATCACGCCATCGCGCTGGGCATCGCCACGGTCTACCAGGAGCTCAGCCTCCTCCCCAATCTTACGGTCGCCGAGAACCTCGCGCTCGGCCGCGAGCCGCGCCGTGGCGGCCTCTTCGACCGGCGGGTGATGACCGCGACCGCGACCGAGGCGCTCCGCCGCCTCGGCCTCGGCGTCGCGCCGGATGTGCTGGTCAGCAACCTCTCGCTCGCCGAGCGGCAGATGGTCGAGATCGCCAAGGCGCTCGCTTCGAACCCGCGCATCCTGATCCTCGACGAGCCGACGGCGCCACTCGGCCAGCGCGAATCCGCGCAGCTGTTCGCGGCCATCGGCCGGATGAAGGCGCAAGGCGTCGCGCTGCTCTACGTCTCGCATCGCTTCGCCGAGGTGCTCGACCTCTGCGATCGCGTCACGGTGCTCCGGAACGGCCGGAACGTGATTACCACCAGCCTCGAGGGCTGGACCGAGGCGCGGCTCACCGACGCCATGATCGGCGGCCAGGCCGAGCGCTATGTCGGCACCGTCCGCACCGCGGGCGATCCGGTGCTGGAGGTGCACGACCTCCACCTTGGTGCCCGCATTCGCGGCGTCTCCTTCGCAGCCCGCCGCGGCGAGGTGGTGGCGCTGACCGGGTTGCTCGGCGCCGGCCAGAACGAGATCGCACGCGTCATCGGCGGCGACCTGCCGGCGGGCAGCGGACGGGTCACCAAGGACGGCAGGGCGCTGACGCTGCGCGGCCCGCATGACGCGGTCGCGGCCGGCATCTGCCTGCTCACCGAGGAGCGCAAGCACGAGGGCATCCTGCCCAACCGGCCGCTCCGCGAGAACATCGCCATTGCCTCGCTCCCCGACCGGAGGCGCGGCCCCGGCATCGTCGACGCAAGCGCCGAGCGGAGTGCCGTCACCCGCGAAATGCGCGACTTCGGCGTCGTCGCCGCCTCGCCCGAGGTGCCGATCCGGACGCTCTCCGGCGGCAACCAGCAGAAGGCGCTGATCGCGCGCTGGGACCTCGCCGATGCCGATGTGTTCGTGCTGGTCGAGCCGACCCGCGGCGTCGACGTCGGCGCCCGCGCCGACATCTACCGCCGGCTCGACGTGCTCGCCCGCGCCGGCAAGGCGGTGGTGCTGGTCTCGAGCGACCTGCCCGAGGTGCTGGTGCTGGCCGACCGCATCCTCGTCGTCCGCGACGGGGCGATCATCGCCGAGACCGGCCCGGCCGGCCTCGACGAGGAGCGCCTCAACCTGATGATCCAGGGGGCGGCGGCAGCATGATCGCCTCGCTCGAGACAGGCGGGAGCGGACGGCCGGGCGTCGTCCTCGGCGGCTTGCTGTCGCGGAACGCGATGCTGGTCGCGCTGGTGCTGCTCGCGGTCCTTTTCGTCGCCACCTCGCCGGTGTTCGGCACGCCGGGCAATGCCGTCAACATCCTCCGCCAGTCGGCCTCGGTCCTTGTGCTCGGGCTGGCGATGTCGCTGGTCATCCTCGTCGGGGGGATCGACCTCTCGGTCGGCTCGGTAGTGTTCGCGGCGGCGACGCTCGCCGGCATCGCCCTCGCCGAGGGGCTGCCCCCGGTGGTCGCGATCCTCGCCGCAATCGGCATCGGCGCGGCGGTCGGCCTCCTCAATGCGGCGATGGTCGAGGGCCTCCGCATCAGCCCGGTGATCGTCACGCTCGGCACCATGATCGCCGTGCGCGGCCTCGGCCTCGTGGCGCTCGGCCACTACAATTCCTGGGTCGAGATCAAGGGCCCGGTGTTCTCCGAGCTCGCCCGCGCCACCGTCCTCGGCGTGCCCCTCGACGCCATCGTGGCGCTGGTGCTCGCCGCCATCGTCTGGTTCGTGCTGACCCGCACCACGCTCGGTCGTGCCTGGCACGCGGCGGGCGACGCACCGGTTGCGGCACGGCTCGCCGGCCTTCGGGTAAGGCTGCTCCGGGCCGGCGCCTATGTCGGCTGCGGCGCGCTTGCCGGCGCGGCCGGCGTGCTGGTCGCCGCCCGCACCGGTCTGATCAGCCCCTCGATCGGCCAGGGGCTCGAATTCTTCGCGATCGCGGTGGTGGCGCTCGGCGCCGGCGGCCTGCCGGCGGGCCGCATCCGGGTCTCGGAGACCGTGATCGGCACGCTGATCCTGATGATGATCTTCAACTACATGACCATCCGCGGCGTGCCCGGCACGTGGCAGACCACGGTCACCGGCGTCCTCCTCCTCGTCGCGATGGTCGCCGGGCGGCTGGTGCAGCGCGACTCCGCGGGCGAAGTCTCGGCGGGCGAGGCGATCACCGACGCCTTCGCCCGCATGACGCGGACCGGCGCGCTGCTCACCCGAAGTGCGCTCGGCGTGGCGACGGTGGTGCTGGCGCTGGTCTTCGTCTTCGTCAATCCGCGCTTTGCCACCTGGCCCAACGTGGTGGCGCTGGTCGAGCAGAATGCGACGCTCGCCATCGTCGCGGTGGGGGCGATGATTGGCATCATCTCGCGCTCGGTCGACATCTCGCCCGGCTCGGTGATCGCCCTCGGCGCGGTGGCGGCGGCGCTCGCCGCACAGGCCGGGCTGCCGTGGCCGCTGGCGCTCGCCGCCGGTGTGCTCGCCTGCCTCGCGGTCTATGGCCTCAACGGCCTCATCGTCGGCCGCGTCGGTCTCGACCCGCTGATCGTCACGCTCGCCGCCTGGATCTGGGCACGCGGCCTCGCCATATCCTTGAC
>JAEVZM010000159.1 GCA_023392225.1 Pseudomonadota bacterium | reverse complement strand
CCTCTGGATGCTCGCCTCCGACCCCGCCCTCGCCTTCGGCTGGACCGCCGCCACCGCGCCCGGCGCCGGTTGGGTCTGGTTCGGCCTCAAGGATCCGCGGACCCTCCCCGAGACGCTCGTCTGGCAGAGCAATGGCGGGCGGAGCTACCCGCCGTTCTCCTCGCGGCACCGCGGCGTCATCGGGCTCGAGGAGGTCTGCAGCTACTTCCACCTCGGCCAGACGGCCTCGACCGCCGACAACCCGCTGTCCGCCCGCGGCATCCCGACCGCGACCACGCTCGTGCCGGGCGGGGCGGTCACCATCCCCTACCTGTTCGGCATCGCGGCGGCGCCGGCCGGCTTCGGCGCGGTCGCCCGCATCGAGGAGGAGGACGGCGGCGTCCTGATCTCGGACGAGGACGGTCGCGAGGTCTTCGCCGCCTGCGACGTGAGCTTCGTCACCAACCCCTGAGCGGCGCCGGGGTCCCGAAACGAAGAGGCCCGCGATGCGATCGCGGGCCTCTCGAACCAGTCGCCGCGGCGTCCCGCCTCAGACGATCATCTCGGTCATGGCCTCGCCCGAGGTGTCTTCCTTCCGGGCGTCCATGATCTTGGCGCCGCGGGCCATCGCCACGATGCGGTCGGCGATCGGGTAGATGTGGTGGAGGTTGTGGCTGATGAAGATCGAGCCGATGCCCTGCTCCTTGAGCGACACCACGTAGTCCAGCACCTTGTTGGTCTCCTTGACCGAGAGGTGGTTGGTCGGCTCGTCGAGGATCAGGAGCTTCGACTTGAAGTACATGGCGCGGGCGATCGCCACCGCCTGGCGCTGGCCGCCCGAGAGCTCCTCGACCGTGGTGTTCGGCGAGCGGCGGGTCAGGTCGATATTGGTCATCGACTTGGTGGCATGCGCCACCATCGACTTCTGGTCCATGATGCCGAAGCCGCCGATGCGGAAGCCGGTCAGCGGCTCGCGGCCGATGAACATGTTCCGGGCGATCGACATCTGCGGCACCATCGCCGTGTACTGGTAGATGGTCTCGATGCCGAGGGCCATCGCCTGCTTCGGCGAGCTGAGGCGCACCTCCTTGCCGTCGAAGAAGATCTTGCCCTTGGTGTGCTGCTCGGCACCGGACAGGATCTTGATCAGCGTCGACTTGCCGGCGCCGTTGTCGCCGACGAGGCCGACGATCTCGCCGGGCTCGGCATGGAAGTCCACCCCGGTCAGCGCCTGGACGCTGCCATACCACTTCTCCAGCCCCTCGCAGCGGATCAGCGCATGGGCACTCGGCTTGACGAACTGCTGCGCCGGCTGGGTGTGCTCGTGAAGGATCTCGGTCATGGGTCCCGCCTCCTTCAGTGCATGGCCCGGGCGCGGCGACGCACCCACATGTTGAGAATGACGGCGAGGATGGTCAGGGCGCCGATCGCAAACTTGAACCAGTTGGCGTCGATGCGGGCCATGACCAGACCGTTGTCGATGATCCGGATCAGGCCGGTGCCGACGATGAAGCCGATGATCGAGCCGATGCCGCCCATCAGCGAGGTGCCGCCGATCACCGCGGCGGCGATCGCCTGCAGCTCGACGCCCTCGCCGAGCGCCGGCATCGCCGACTTGAGCCGGAAGGTCGTGACCATGCCGGCGAAGGCCGCGAGGAACGAGCACAGCATGAAGCAGAACATCTTCACCCGCCGGGTGTTGATGCCCATGTCGGCCGCCGCCTGCGGCTGGCCGCCGGTGGCGTAGATCCAGTTGCCGAGGTTCGAGAAGTGCAGCATCACGCCGAGGATGACCGCGAAGCCGACGAACCAGATCATCGAGGCGCGGAACAGGCCGAGGTCCTCGACGAAGATCCCGATCGGGAAATCGGACGGGAATGGCGGCGGGAACCCGCCGGACATCACCACCGCCACGGAGCGCACCATGAACATCATGCCGAGCGTGGTCACGAAGCTCGGTATCGAGAACTGGATCGTGATGAAGCCGTTGAGGTAGCCGACGAAGATGGCCACGAGGAAACCGAAGACGATCGCGATCGCCGGGTCGAAGCCCCAGCGCCCGGCGGCGATGACCATCATCAGCGGCGACAGCGCAAAGACCGAGCCGACCGAGAGGTCGAACTCGCCGGCGATCATGAGGATGCCGACGCCGAGCACGACGATGCCGAGCTCCGGAAACGCGAACAGCGTCACCCGGATGTTGCCGTAGGTCATGAACTGCGGCGCATAGAGGCTGAACCCGATGATCACCAGGATCAGCATGACCAGCGCGCTGATCTCCGGACGAGACAGGAGCGCTTTCGTGATGGAGTGCATTGGTCCCCCGAGCGAAACCGCCCGGACCGCGGCGTTGTGCGGTCCGGGCGTGACGTTGACGCGGACGGCGCCTAGCGGATGCCCTTCGACGACAGGTCGAGGAGCGCGTCGACGTCGGCCGGCGTGATGAGCGCCTTGCCGGTGTTGATGTCGATCGGCGGGAACTTGAAGTTGTTGAGCAGGTACAGCTGGTGGACCGGGTAGTAGCCCTGCAGGTAGGGCTGCTGGTCGACCGTCAGCTGGATGTAGCCGCTCTTCATCTCGTCGAACACGACCGGCACCAGGTCGAAGCCGGCGAGCAGGACTTCGCCCGGGCCCTTGCCGAGGTCACGCAGCGCCACCGCGGCGCCGGCATGCCAGTAGCCGGTGTCGAAATAGGCGGTGGTCGGCGTCGCCTGGACGTAGGCCGCAACGCGCTGGCCGACGAGGGCGAGGTCGAGGCCGGCGTCGATCCGCTCGTAGGTGACCTCGCGGTCGGTGTTGGCGGCCTGGTACTCCTTGACGAACCGCTCGATGCCAGCGGCGCGGGTCTCGGACCACACCTGGCCCGGGCCGTTGACGCCGATCAGGATGTGGATCGGGCCCTCGGCCGGGAAGTTGGCCGACTGGGCCTTGGCGAGGTCATAGCCGGCGACCTCGAGGTCCTGGCCGACATAGGCCTGGCGGAACTTGCCGTCGGGATGGTCGACGTTGCTGGCGATGACCGGGATGCCGGCTTCCTCGGCGCGCTGCAGCGCCTCGTCGAACACGTTGCCGCCGGCGAAGGTCAGGATGATGCCGGTGGACTTGTTGGCGATGGCGGCTTCCAGGTTGTTGAGCTGCTCCTGGAAATTGCCGTCCTGCTGCAGGAACACCATCTGGCAGTCGGCCTGGATCTGCGCGCAGGCATCGTCCATGCCCAGCTTCACGGCCTGCCAGAACACGTTGCCCGGCGTCGAGTGCAGGAGATAGGTGATTTTCTCCTGCGCCTGGCCGGCGGACACACCGGCAAGGATGGCGACGGCGGCAACGCCGCCCGCCAGAATGGACTTGATCATGACTTCCTCCCCAATACAGGCCGGCAGGTCGCCGGCCGAACCCTCAACCTAGACAGGCGCGACGGAGCGCGCAACGCGCCTCCGAAAACACGGCCAACTGGTATTCAGACTTGCCTCACCCCGCCCGGCACAAGCCGCCTCCACGGCCGCGCCCAGGCTCACTCCGCGCACGAGAAGACCGGATCAGCCGGCCCGGGAGAAGCGCACAACTGATGGGAAACGATCAGTGAGGTCCGGCACCAGCTCCATGCCGAGCCCCGGCCCCGGCGGCACGGTGACGTAGCCGTCCTTTACCTCGGGCACGGCGGTGACGAGGTCGAGATACCAGGTGCGGTAGTAGCCGCGGACGCTCTCCTGGAGGAGTGCATTCGGGGCATTGAGGGAGAGGTGGGTCGAGGCGCAGAACACCACCGGTCCGGTGCAGTCATGCGGTGCCACCGAGAGATGCCAGGCCTCGGCCATGGAGGCGATCTTGCGCGCCTCCGACAGCCCGCCGCACCAGGCGATGTCGAACATGACGACGCCGGCCGCGCCGGTATCGAGGAGATCGCGGAAGGCCCAGCGGGTACCGAGCGTCTCCGAGGCGCAGACCGGCGCCGGCGACGCGGCCGCGTAGCGCCTGAGGTCGGCCAGCGCGTCCATGCGGATCGGGTCCTCGTGCCAGTAGGTTCCGTAGGGCGCCAGCGCCTTGGCGATGGTGATCGCCGGCGTGAGCTGCCACATCGAGTGGAACTCGACCATGATGTCGATGCGGTCGCCGACGGCGCGGCGGATCTTCTCGAACGGCTCGAGCGCAGTGCGGAGCTCGGCCGGCGAGATGTGGAGGCCGTCGTTGCGCTCGGCGGCAATGTCGAACGGCCAGATCTTCATCGCCGTGATGCCTTCCGACAGGAGTTCCTCGGCAAGCTCGTCGGCCCGGTTGAGGAAGGCATCGAGGTCGTCATAGTCCTTGCGCGCGCCGCGGCCCCAGTTGGCCGTGCTCTGGCCGACGGACTTGCGCATGTAGCTCGCCCCGGCGCAGGTGTTGTAGGTGCGGATCCGGTCGCGCGAAAAGCCACCGAGCAGTTGCGCGATCGGCTGGCCGGTGACCTTGCCGAACAGGTCCCACAGCGCGATGTCGAAGGCGGAGTTGCCGCGCAGCTCGGCACCGGTGGCGCGGAAGCCGACATAGGGCGTCAGGTCCTTGGCGATCCGGTCGATCTGCAGCGGGTCGCGGCCGAGCATCTTCGGCGCGATCACCTCGTGCACATAGGCCTCGACAGTCGCGGCGGCGAAGAAGGTCTCGCCGAGGCCGACCAGCCCCTCGTCGGTATGGACCCGGACCCAGAGGATATTGGCGAACTCCTCGGGCCGGATGGTCTCGATGGCCGTGATCTTCATGGCATTTCCCCCCGTTTCTCGTTGCCCCGAGTGGCACCACAGAACTAGGCCGCCGGCAAGGGGGCCGCCCCGGAACAGGACGACGCATGCCGCGTTCTCGCGCTTGAGACCGGGCAGAGGATGAGGAGACAGGGCCATGCCCCGCGGAGACAAGTCGGCCTATACCGACAAGCAGAAGCGCAAGGCCGAACACATCGAGGAGAGCTACGAGAGCCGCGGCGTCCCGGAAGAGGAGGCGGAGCGGCGGGCCTGGGCCACCGTCAACAAGGACTCCGGCGGCGGCAACAAGAGCGGCAGCGGCAGGGGCAAGAAGGATACGCACGCCTCGGCGAGGAAGGGCGGCCGCCTTGGCGGCAAGGCCTCTGCGGACCGTCCGGCCGCCGAGCGCTCGGCCTCGGCGAAGAAGGCCGCCGCGACGCGCAAGCGCCACGGCAACTAGCCGGCCTCCGTCGCCGGCACCGCCGGCAGGAGCGAGGTATAGCGCCGCGTCAGCCACAGCATACGCTCGAAGAGCGTCGTCGCCGTGTACAGAGTGTCATGGTCGGCGGGTGAGAAGTCCGCGTCCTGGGCCATGACCTCGCGGCGGAGGCGCTCCATCTGGGCGGACCGGTCCGAGGTGAGTTCCGACACAAGGCCGACGTCATGGCTCTGCCGGGTCGCCACCGCGTCCCCGGCAACGAACAGGATGGCGTGCAGGCTCTCGCCGAGCGCGAAGAGGATGCGACCCAGGCGATCCTCCTCGCCGCGCGGACCGGCCGCGATGGCCGCGGCGGTGAAGTCGCGTGCCGTGGCGATCAGAGCGACCAGCAGCTCGTTCCGCTTCTGGAGGTTCACCACCTCCACCGTCACGTCCCGCGACTCGTTGACGTCGAGAAGCTCGGTCAGGAAGTCGTCGCACTGGCGCGCCACCGAGGCGCAGGCCTCCGCCACCAGCTCCGGCTCGCCGTCGGACTCGCGCTCCGGCCGCACCGCGTCCACGATGTCCGGAACGTGGCTGAACAGCCGTGCCTGCTCGCGCTCGACCAATGCGAGCGCGGTGCGCGGGTCGGCGACGGCCTCGGCATAGATGAAGTGGAGCCGCGACAGGGCCTCCTCGGCCGTCGGCGGCGACAGGCGTGCGGCCAGCGCTATGAGCTGGCCCTGGAACAGTGTGCCGAGCAGCACCGAGATGACCTGGAGGCCGAGATAGACCAGCGCGACCTGGGTCGCGGTGTCGGTGGCGAGCCACATCGCCAACGCCTTGATGCCCGGCAAGAGGCCAAAGCTCTCGGCGACGAAGAGCGGCAACGCCACCGCCACGCCGAGAATCTTCACCGCGACCTGGACATAAGCGATCTGCCGGCCGACGCCGGCGAGATTGGCCGATAGCAGCAGCGTCGCGATGCCCGAGCCGAAGCTCGCCCCCATCACGATGACGATGGTGTGATCGAGTGTCAGAATGCCGGCATTGACCATCGTGACGGCAACGATGGAGACCATCGCCGAGCTCTGGGCGACGACGGCAAGCGCCGCGCCGACGACGAACGCGGCGATCAGCGACGACTCCGCGAAGCCGAGGAAGTCGCGAACCGCTTCCATCGACTTGAGCGGCTCGGCACCGGTCTTGACCATGCCGAGGCCGAGGAACAGGAGGCCGAGCCCGAGCAGCGCGCCGAACACGTGGCGGAGCCGCGGCGCCTTGTCGACATCGAAATAGTAGGCGATGCCGGTGACGCCGAGCAGGAACAGCACGGCGTTGGTGATGTCGACCGCCGAAAGGAGGACGAGGACGGACGTGCCGACATTCGCCCAGATCACCATCGGCGCTACCCGCGCCACGTCGGCGAGGCCCGCGGTGACGACACTGATCGAGATGAAGGTGATCGCGCTGCTGCTTTGGGTCAGCGCACCGGACAGGAGCCCGAGCAGGGCCGCGGCGGCCGGGCTGCGCGTCGCCCGCCCGACCAGCCGCCGGAACCAGGGACCGGAAAGCTGCTTGAGATGGCTGGCGATCAGCTTGACGCCGACGAAGAACAGCCCGAGCCCGGCAAGGATGATGACGAAGATCTGCATGACCTTGACCGCGCCCGGCCGGGATCAGGACGGGCGGCCTCTTCGCATCGCGGCAAAGGCTGAGAAGCCAAGCACCACGATACCGATCGCCAGCGAAACGTAGAGGATGAGGCTCATGCGCGACGACATGGTGGCGATCTCCTCGTGCAGGACCGCCCGCCTTCCGTCGGCGAATTGCTTCACTTCCATGACGACAGCGTCGAACCCGTCGTTGATCGGGCGGTCCTGGCCGCGCACCGCGGCGTCGACCGTCCGGTTCGAGAGCGGATCGTCTGCATCGAAATGCGCGAGCGCCGAATCATAGGCCTCGGCCAGCGCGTCATGGGCGGCGCCGAGGCCGGACAGCACCGCGCTCTCGAAGCCGATTTCCGCGGCCTCGCCGTCGAGTCTCGCCAGGTCCTCGTCGACCTCCGCCTGACGCGCCTTGAGCGCATCCCGATAGGTCGCGTAGTCGGCAGGGTCATGGCCGCGGAGAAGAACGTTCTTCCACTCCTGGACCTCGGTCTTGAAGCTCACCTGCGCGGCGCGGGCATCGTCGGCCATCGACGAGAGCCGGTCTATCTCCGCCTGGTTGCGAGTGACCATCCGGTCAAGGCTGTGGAATCCGTAGAGCGCCACGATGACGATCGCCACCAGAACGACCACGACGGCGGCCGTCAGCGACAAGAAACCACGACGGCGTGCCGCCGCGACGCTTTCCCCGGTCATCCCCGCCCTCCCCTCAGCCAGCCTGTGCCCGTGCGGCTCATCTTCAACATCCCCGGTCCCCGCCGTCCAGTGCATCGCCCGCGGCCGTCCGGGAAAAAGGCCATGGCGCCAGCGAGCCGGAGGCACCATATCCGGTCGCCATGATCGAAGCCGCCCGCCTCGCCCTCGCCGACATCCTGTCGCCGCCCTTCCGAGCGGTGATGTGGAAATCGCTCGGCCTCACCATCGGCCTCCTGATCCTCGTCTGGCTCGGGCTCGAGGCACTGCTCGGCTGGCTGGTGGACATCCAGTCCTACCCCTGGATCGAGACCGTGCTGTCGATCGTCGCCGGGGTCGGCCTGTTCATCGGCCTCGCCTTCCTGGTGGCGCCGGCGACCTCGCTGTTCGCGGGACTGTTCACCGACGAGATCGCCGGACTGGTCGAGCGCGAGCACTATCCCGCAGATCCGCCCGGCACCGACGTTCCGGTGCTGGCCTCGCTCCGCGACACCATCGTCTTCACCGGCGTGGTGATCCTCGTCAACCTCGTGGCGCTGGTGCTGCTGCTGGTGCCGGGAATCAACCTCGTCGCCTTCTTCGTCGGCAACGGCTACCTGCTCGGCCGCGAGTTCTTCGAGGCGGCGGCACGACGCTTCTATAGTCGGGAGGACGCGCGGGCGCTCCGCCAGGCCAATGGCGGGCGCGTGTTTCTCGGCGGCCTGGTGATCGCCCTGTTCATGGCAATCCCGATCCTCAACCTCTTGACGCCGCTGTTCGCCACGGCGTTCATGGTCCACGTCTACAAGGGGGTCGAGCGGCGGCCGCTGCGGGCCTGATGCGGCCGGCCAAAGCAAACACCGGTCCCGGGCCGCATCGGTTTGCCCGCTTGGGGGGCGGGTAACGACGCAGCCCGGTCCCGGGTGCTTGGAGTGCTCAATTCAACGGACGGGTCCGTGGGTCCCCCGCGAGAGCCGATCACGGGGCGGCCCCTGTCCGCTCAGGTCCGCGACATGGACGCTAGGGGCTGCGCCGCAAATGCGAAATCCCCCAAGAATGGGGGGTAGGCGGGATCAGGCGGCGTATTGACGGGTGTCGCCCACCAGCCGGACTTCCCGGTCGCGCCCGCGAAGCCGCTCCCTGACCTTTTCGAGGATCGGGCGCGAAACCGGGAACAGGCCGAGATAGACCGGCCGCTCGAAGCGGTGGGTCACGCCCAGCACGTCCACCTCGCAGCCGATGCGCCGGTAGAGCCGGTACATGCCGCCATCGAAGTTTCCGATGATCGATTCGATGCCGGAGCGGATCGCAATCTCGCCGAGGCCGGCGAACAACACGCCGGAGGCGAAGGCCATCTCGGCCCGGCTGCCATTGTCGAGCAGGGTCTCGTCGAGGCAGAACCGGGTGCACTCCCAGATCTCTGGCGCGCTCAGCTGGGCGGCGGTGGGCATGGTGTCGGAGAAGAACTCGGAGACCAGTGTCGGCCCGGTGGTCGGCAACAGCCTGAGGCTGCCCTTCACCTGCTTCTGCTCCTCGTCGGTATAGATCAGGTAGACCGGCCCCATCTCGTCATAACGGTCCCGCTCCATGCCGTCCTCGACGACGACGTCCCACTTCAGCCTATCGCGGAACACCCGGGCCCTGAGGCGAAACATGTTCTCGAGCAGCTCGCGATGCTCCCCGGCATTCTTCTCCTCGACGACGACCAGCATTTCTACACGCTCCCAACGCTCCATACGCGCCTGGCCAGTCGAAGCCGGCGCGATATGCCAGATGCCATCTTGTCGGGTCGCGACCGGATCGCAAGGACGAGACGGGGATACGGTGAACTGGCCCTGTGGCCGTCCATTCAAGTTAGATTCAAAGCACCAACAAACCGAGCTTCATGGCCTTGGTGACGGCCTGCGCGGAGGTGACGCAATCGAGCTTGAACCGCGCCGACTTGAGATAGTCCCGCGCCGTGTGGGGGGAAATCCCCAAGATTAGGGCGATGTCGCCAGCATCCTTGCCGATGGCGGTGAGCCGCAGGCATTCGAGTTCGCGATCGGTCAGGTGCGGGTGGTCCTCGCCGAACACCTCGCTGATCACCCGCTGGTGGACGCGGTTGGCGATGGCGATCACCAGGTTCAGGCGGGTCTCCTTGAACTCCGCCCATTCCTCCGCGGAGCGCGCGAAGGACACCGAGAACAGGCCGCGATGGCCCTGCTTGCTGCGCACCGGCACCGACATGCCGTGCGGTCCGACGCCATGGGCGAGCGCATCCATGAGGAATGCGCCCTGCGCCTCGCTCTCGACCTTCATCTCGGTCCAGTCGAACGGCAGGGTCCGGGCGAAGCCCTCCTTCAGCACCGGGTCGAGGTCGACGTAGTTCATGGTCAGGTACTGCTTGATCCACGATGCCGGGTAGGTCAGCCGGATATAGGGATCGATCGACGGGCTCACCCCGAGCTTGGACGAGTGATAGACGAGATGGTCGACGTTCAGCAGGTCGCGCAGCCGCGTGACCGTCGCCTCGACGTCGGGCGTCTCGTCTATGATCACGAACGCCTCAAGGAGCAGCGGATCCCGCGGCTCGTCCGTCGCCATGTCGCCCACAACTCCCCTGGGACGCGCACCCCGCGCGTCCCCTGTCCGGCACCGCCGGATTGACCCCACCCCGGCCCGGCGACCGCCTCGCCCGCCGGATTCGACCGGCGAGAGCCTAAACATCGGGGGGGCGGCCGGCAATTCGATTTGTCGGGCCGGGAGCGCGGGTCGCCCGGTCCGACGATCCGTCGCAGAAACCGCCGCGCGCATGAGTCCCACGTCAAGCTGAAAAGTTGCACGTATCTGTGATGGCGGTCACTGACGAAAACAATACTCCGGGCGCATCTACGCGTCGGCCTAGTCACAACAGAATCTATATTTTGCCACGGAGTGTGAAATGGCAGTCCTTGAAGGTACCCAGGCCCGCGACGAAATCTTCGAAGCGGGTGACGGCGTAACGAATAACAGCGATACCATCTACGGCATGGATGGAAACGACCTCCTCAAGGGACTTGGAGGCAACGACTATCTCTATGGCGGAAATGGCAGCGATTATATTAGCGGTGACGCAGGAAACGACTATCTCGAAGGTGGCGTCGGCAACGACAGCCTGTACGGCGGCAATGACGATGACCGCATGTACGGTGGAGACGGCACCGACATGATGTCGGGCGGCAGCGGCAACGACACCCAATACGGTGGCGATGGCACGGACCGCCTCGAAGGCGACAACGGCGACGACGTGCTCTATGGCGGCGAGGGCAACGAGCAGGGCTCGTTCTCCGCGGTCAATGACCAGGGCAACAGCGTCTCCGGCACTGGCGGCATCTACGGCGAGGCCGGCAACGACACGCTTTACGGCGGCGGCGGCAACGACGCGATGTACGGCGGCGACGACAACGACGCGATGCACGGCGATGAGGGCAACGACACCATGGATGGTGGCGCCGGCCTCGACACCATGTATGGCGGCTCGGGCGACGCCGTCATGTCGGGCGGCTCGGAGGCCGACACCATGAGCGGCGGCGGCGGCAACGCCACGCTGAGCGGCGATGACGGCAACGACGAGATCAACGGCGGCAACGGCAACGACCTGATCACCGGCGGGGCGGGCACCGATGCCCTCTACGGCGGCAAGGGCGCGGATACCTTCTTCTTCGCCTCCACGCTCGAGATCGGCAAGGGCAGCACCGCGGACCTCATCGGCGACTTCCGGCGCAAGGACGGCGACAAGATCGACCTCTCCGCCATCGACGCCAAGGTCGGCGGCATCGACAACGCCTTCAAGTACATCGGCGACGACAAGTTCCACGGCAAGAAGGGCGAGCTCTCGTTCAAGAACGGCAAGCTCTCCGGCGACACCGATGGTGACGGCAAGGCCGACTTCACGATGTTCGTGAACACCAACAAGCTGGTGGCGGACGACTTCGTCCTCTGACCATCGCCAACGACAACGCCATCCGGGGCCGGTGACGGAGACCAGGGAGTCCATCTCCCAGGGTCTGCCATCGGCCCCGGTTGGGCATCTGGCGGGAAGCTCCCGTCAGAACGTCCGCGCGCCGCGCACCCGGAGGTCGACGGCGAAGAGGCTGTGGAGGCCGGTGACGAACAGCCGGCGACGATCCGGGCCGCCGAAGACGAGGTTGGTCACCTGCTGCCCCTCGATCCGGATGTTGCCGAGCCAGGTGCCGTCCGGCCGGTAGCAGTGGACGCCCCGCCCGCCGCTGGTCCACACGTTCCCCGCTTCGTCGAGGCGAAAGCCGTCGAAGACGCCCGGCGCGCAGGTCGCGAACAGGCGCCCGCCGCCGAGGCGGCCATCGTCCGACACGTCGTAGACATGCATGGTGAAGGGCAGCCCCTCGACATGGGTGCCGCCGGTCTCGACGATGTAGAGCAGCCGCTCGTCGGGCGAGAAGGCGAGGCCGTTGGGCTGGACGAAGTCGGCGCAGACCAGCGTCACCGCCCCGCTCTGCGGATCCACCCGGTAGACGTTCTGCCCTCCGATCTCGGACGGGCCGCCGCCCCCGAACTTGGCATCGTCCGCGCCGTAGGAGGGATCGGTGAACCACACCGAGCCATCCGACCGCACCACCACGTCGTTGGGGCTGTTGAGGCGTTTGCCCTCGTAGCGGTCGGCGATGACGGTGATGCGGCCGTCATGCTCGGTCCGCGTCACCCGCCGGTTGCCGCCCTCGCAGGTGACCAGCCGCCCCTCGCGGTCGACGCTGTTGCCGTTGGCGAAGCCGCTCGGCGCGCGGAACACGCCGACCGCGCCGCTGCATTCGTCGTAGCGGAGCAGCCGGTCGTTGGTGATGTCGCTCCACACCAGGGATCGCGCCGCGGGGAAGTAGGCCGGCCCCTCGCCGAAATCGGCCCCGGTCCACAGCGTCTCGAGCGGCGCCCCGGGGTCGATCAGCCCGAGGAACGCCGCGTCGAGAACCTCGTATGCCTGGTCCATCCCCCCTCCCCGACGTCCTGTTGGCCGGTAGCAGGCCGGCGAATGGTCCCTCTCTGCCCGAGCCTAGCGGCGAAGGGCAACCGAAATGAACTTGGTGTCGAGGTACTCCTCAAGACCCCAGTGGCCACCCTCGCGGCCGATGCCGGACTGCTTGATGCCGCCGAACGGGGCGTGAGCCACCGAGGGCAGGCCGTCATTGACGCCGACGATGCCGTATTCGAGATCCTCGGCGACCCGGACCGCGCGGCCGAGGTCGTTGGTGTAGAGGTAGGCGGCGAGGCCGAACGGCGTGCCGTTGGCCGCCGCGACCACCTCGGCCTCGCTGTCGAAGGCGATGATCGGGCTGACCGGGCCGAAGGTCTCCTCGCGGAGGAGCCGCATGTCGCCGCCGACCCCGGTCAGGACGGTCGGCGCGTAGTAGAGGCCGTCGAGCCCCTTGCCGCCGGTCACCACCCTCGCCCCCTTCTCCACCGCATCGGCGACGTGGGCCTCGACCTTGGCGAGCCCCGCGGCATCGACCAGCGGGCCGATGTCGGTGCTCTCCTCGAGCGGGTCGCCGACGACGAGGCCGGCCGCCGCCGCCGCATAGCGCTCGACGAACGCCGCCTCGATGCCGCGCTGGACGTAGATGCGGTTGGTCGAGATGCAGGTCTGGCCAGCGTTGCGGTATTTGCAGGTCAGCACCTGCGACACCGCGCTGTCGATGTCGGCATCCTCGAACACGATGAACGGCGCGTGGCCGCCGAGCTCCAGCGACAGCTTCTTCATGGTCGGTGCCGAGCGCCCGTAGAGCAGCCGCCCGACCTCGGTCGAGCCGGTGAAGGTGAGCTTGCGAATGCGGATGTCATCGACGATGGCGTTCGACAGCGGCACCGGGTCCCGGGCGGTGACGACCTGGATGACCCCCGGAGGGCCGCCCGCCTCGAGCCACAGCTCGGCGAGGAGCAGCGCCGTCAGCGGCGTCTGCTCGGCCGGCTTGAGGATGATGGGGCAGCCGGCGGCGAGCGCCGGCGCCGCCTTCCGCGCGATCATCGCCGCCGGGAAGTTCCATGGCGTGATGCCGAACACCGGGCCAACCGGCTGGCGGATGGCGAGGAGGCGCTTGTCGGCGGCCGGCGACGGCATGGTCTCGCCGGTGATGCGCTTCGCCTCCTCGGCGTACCAGCGGATGAAGCTCGCGGCATAGGCCACCTCGCCGCGCGACTCGCGGATCGGCTTGCCCATCTCCTGCGCCATGGTGCCGGCGATGCGCTCCGCGGCCGCCAGGATCGCCGCATGCCAGCGCATCATCAGGTCGGAGCGCTCGAACGGCGTGGTCCGCTTCCAGGTGGCGAAGGTGTCGGCGGCGATCGCCACCGCCGCCGCACCCTGGTCCGCCCCGCAATCGGCAACGTCGGCGAGATGGGCGCCGGTGGCGGGGCTGGCCAGCGGATAGGTGCGGCTGGCGCTCCGCCAGCCGTCGAGCAGGTAGCGGCCGCCAAGGTCACCGAGAGCATGCATTCGTCATCGTCCTTCTTGGGAAATCCTCGCGCCCGAGCCGGCCGGGGTCATTCCGCCGGGCCGGCTTCCTCGAGCTCCGGCGCGATGGCCGCGACGAGATCGGGCAGCGCCTTGAAAGCCCGCTCATAGACCCGGGCATAGGTCGGGGAAAGGGGCGACGGCGTCCACGGCACGAGGGTCCTCGACACCGCAGCCGCAGCCGCCGCATGATCGGCATAGAGGCCGGCGCCGACCCCGGCGAGAAGCGCGGCGCCGAGCGAGGTCGCCTCGCGCATGTCGGCGGCCTCCACCTCTCGGCCGGTGACGTCGGCCTTGAGCTGCATCCAGACCCGGCTCCGGACCAGCGCGCCCTCGACCCGGACGCTCTCGATCGGCCGGCCGAGCAGGCGCTCGAGCCAGTCGAGATTGGCGCGGAGCGAATAGCCGACTGCCTCGACCAACGCCTGGAGGATGTCGGCGCCGGTGTGCCGGAGCGTCAGCCCGAGGATGGCGCCGGTCCGCGCCCGCTCGTCCCAGGTGGGGGCGAGGATGCGGCCGAAGCTCGGATAGGCGAGGAGCCCTGAATAGCGGAGCGGCCAGGCGACCGCCGCGTCGATGTCGGCGGGGAGCGTGCCGCTCGCGATCTCGCGCGCGTACCAGTCGGTGAGCGCGGTGGCGAAGCCGACCCGGGCCGACAGCGCGTACTGGCCGGGAACGACGTCGGCACCGCAGGAGACCACGGC